>JAEURX010000006.1 GCA_016788885.1 Nitrospira sp.
AGGGCCGATGTGTTTGATTACATCGAGCGCTTTTATAATCCGCGACGGCGGCACTCCACGTTAGGATATCTCAGTCCAATGGAGTTCGAACGACAAGCGACAGAAGCGTAGAAGGGTGTCAACGAAACCGGCAGCAGGCCAACATGCCGCCGCGTGCTGATCCGAGTGGCCGAATCCCACCGTGGACTCTACTGCGGAAAGATCATTGGTGAGTATCTTGAGAAGTTGGTCGATCTCAGTCATCCCTCAGAACGGGTTCAGAAAATGATCACCTACATTATGGGTGCCTTCACAAGGGTTGACATAACCACGACAGCAGCTGCTGTACCTCCCTCCGACTTGGACGATGAAATATTTATTCTCTGTGCAATAGATGGTGAAGCCCACTACCTTGTCTCGGAGGACAAGTCGTTGTTAGAGCTGAAAGATCGGTATACACAACCAATCATTGGTGGGAGCGAAGAAATGGCGAAGGTCCTTGGCGTCTAATGGCTAGACTCTTGCCCGCCTTTGATTTCCAATTCTCACAGCTGATGCGAGGAATCAATGCCCCCTTCAAATGCCTTCATTCTGAGACAATCCCCTGGAGGGATCCGTGCCCTGGAGATCATATCGCTCCCACGAAATGTCATTGTCAATGGTTGGTCCGATGCAAGAGATCTGATTGGGGAGAATGACTATTCAAAATTTCGCGAGATAGTCAGTGAAAGTTGTTATTCCGGAGAGAAGAATCTTAGGAAATCCGGATACGGGGCAAGTACGATGTGGCGATTCCTAAACGAGATGCACGAAGGCGATTGGGTTGTAGTCCCTGATAAGAATGGGACTTTTTATCTCGCCGAGGTCTCGGGTGCCCCTTTTTATGATGATTCCGAACAAGCTCACAAAACTGACACTTGCTACCGTAGGCCGGTTAAGTGGTTAAACGACAAGAAACCAATCCGCCGAGATTTTGCCCGCTCAGGCTTAATCTCTCGTATGAAAACTCAACAAACGTCCGCTTACGCACATGATTTGATCGAGGAGATCGTTGAGGCTCTAGAGCTCGCTTCAAAGGCAGAGAGTGTTGACCCGGAGAATTTGTTCAAAAAGGAATTGCGGCAAAAAATGAGCCAAGCCGTCCTGAAAGAAATTCACTCAGGGTACATGGATGAAAGACGGTTCGAGCGGCTTGTTCAGACATTGCTGAAAGCGATCGGTGCTTCGCGCGCCGAGCTAGTGCCGAGGTTACATGATAAGGGCGTCGATATTCTGTCTGAGTTTCCTCTCGGTCCTATGCAGATTCGAGTTGGCATACAGGTCAAATGGCATCAAGGCCAGACGACCAGTGAGTATGTGGATCAGCTAGCTGGTGGGTTAGAGGCTGAGAATCTTACAGTAGGATGGCTAGTATCGTCGGGCAGTTTTGCCGAGGATTGTCACGCATTGTCGGAAAAACTATTTCTGGAGAAGGGAATACAAATAAACCTTATGGATGGCGAACAAATAGCCATGACCATCATAGACAATGGGTTGCAGACATTTCTCACAAAAGGCTAGGTCGCTCCGTATCTAATGACAAGCTAGCTTCCAGGCATTCACAAGCCGAATCTGTTGTATACGTTGTGCATCTGAATCGACTCGGACTTACGGTTAGTGCGGCCAAAAGCGATAAATCTGTCGAGGGTGAGAAAAAATGCTCACAGGGAAGGAAAGCAAGCATGCCTCAGGGACGACCAAGCAAGTGGGCAAGTGTTGATATCAAGCAAACCATTTGGCTCGACAAGACTGGTATCTCGATTGTTGTATGGGGAAAAAGAAAAACAAAGCGTCAGGGAACACTTGTGGTCTCGATTGGTGGGCTTCGTTGGTATCCGTACAAGGGGAAGAAACCTTCAAAGCTTATCAAATGGGATAGACTGAATGCTGATTAAGGGAGGCAGGAGGTCTCACTATATCTTTCGACTTTCCTTACCAAAGGCTTCTATATTTGCCCTGCCTCCGACAGCACTTAACCCATCGGCGGCGGTCTTCGGCCAAGGAAGGGTTGACCAGATAGACAGCGGCTTGGGTTTAGACAAGGATGTAAGATCTCTGGGGAATAGCTTTGAACGATGGGCCTACCATTGATGCGTTATTAGGAGGATAACTGCATGTCTCCCAACGCATCGGAGTGGCGATACATAGTACTCCCTGCGTCATGCGAGAAATGCGGGAGGAATTATTCCCGAGCAGATTTTGAGAGTAAACATGTGGACTCCGAGACACGACTACTCGATGTGGTATATCGCACATGGTGCAAGAGTTGCGAGAGCGTGCTTATGGATGAAAGTGAGGAAGTATAGGGTCGTCGCATAGTCATTTCCAAACGGTTTGGAGGACGCGGCGCCCACATTTTTCCCTCAAAGCGACTGTTGCCCATGAACTGTCACGGCCTAAAATACAAATTCCCCACGGTCAGCATGCCTCAACGTATCGATACGATGAAGACCTGCCTCGACCACAGGCAGCAGTTGATTGTCTAACGAGCTAACCCGCTCGCAACGGCCTCTGCCTTGACGGGTTCTCTGTACAAGGCATCTATCCCGGTTGCCACGCATATGATGGCCGGGAGTCTTAGAGAAGTACTACCACGCGAGCGGTTTTCACACGACATTCCCTGTTACAATGCCGACCCTCACGAAGCCGTGCTCAAGGAAAGGCCTGCAATGTCGAAGCCCGCACAACCGAATGCCGTGCTTGTGGCGATCCGCACCCCCCGCGTGACTGCGGAGGATGTGGACAGTTCGCTGCAGGAGCTCACCCGTCTGGTGAAGACCCTCGGGTATAACGTCGTGGGCCGTGTGACGCAAAAGCGGAGTTCGGATCGCTATGCGGCGGTCCTGGGAGAGGGCAAACTCGCCGAGTTGGCCCTCTGGACCGGTGGGTCCGGGAAAATCGAATCGGCATTTGGTCGCTCGAAGAACAAGGCGGCGGCGAAGGACGAGGCGGATGATTCAGATGTCGAGGAAGAACCAGACGAGGACGAATCGGACGAAACCATCGAGGCTGCTCCAGGCCCTCACGAACAGGCGCAGATTGTTATCGTAGACTGTGATCTGTCGCCGTCTCAATTGAAAAACCTTGAACGTGCGGCCGGCGTGCCGGTGCTGGATCGTACCGGGGTCATCATTGAGATTTTCAGCCGGCACGCGCGCACCCGAGCGGCCCGGCTGCAGGTGGAGATCGCGCGGCTCAATTATCTCGCGCCGCGGTTGCGGGAAACCGGCGGGGGTAGCGAGCGGCAGGGCGGGGGAGTCGGGGGCAAAGGAGCCGGAGAGACGAGTCTGGAACTCGATAAGCGCCGAATCCGCGATCGTACGAAAGAACTCCGGGAGGAATTGGCGGCGATCGGGGACGAGCATCAGACGCGCCGCGCCAGGCGGGAACACGAATTGACGGTCGCGCTCGTGGGATACACCAATGCCGGGAAATCCTCGCTCATGCGTGCGATGACGGGCAGCGAGGTGCTCGTGGCCGACAAGCTATTCGCCACGCTCGATACCACGATCCGGCCCTTGTATCCTGAGACGCGTCCGAAAGTGCTCCTGTCCGATACGGTGGGATTCATCAAGAAGCTCCCGCATGACCTGGTGGCGTCGTTCAAGTCGACACTGGATGAAGCGGCCAGCGCATCGCTCTTGCTGTTCGTCGTCGATGCCTCGGATCCTTCCTTTCGCTCCCAACTCGACGTCACGCGGAAGGTGTTGGGGGAAGTCGGCGCCACGGATGTCCCCAGCTTGCTGGTGTTGAATAAGCGAGATCGTCTAGGGACGAATGAACTCGCGGCACTCAAGGCGGAATATCCCGACGCGGTCATACTGTCCACGAGAAACAAAGACGATCTGCAGGCGCTCCGCGAGCGCATCATGGGCTACTTTGAGAGCGATATGCTCGACGAGGAATTACGCATTCCGTTTACCGCTCAGAAGCTCGTTGCGGAGATCCGCGCCCGGATGCGAATCCTGTCCGAAGAATATGATGCCGAGGGGCTCACGCTACGGGTGCGATCAACTCCTGAGAACCTGACTGCGATCAAACAGAAGCTCGCGCACATTCCGAAACTGTAGCATTCATCACATCTACCTTCTCCCGCTCATGGCTTGCGGTCTGCCGCCGGACGTGAGACCTTAGCGGAGGACGATCATCATTTCTGGCACCATCCCGCAGCCCGAGCCTCAATATATTCTGTTTATTCATGTATCTACTCGGCGCATCGTAAATAACGCCCATGCTTCGGTCGCTTGTTGGTCCCCATCCATCGACGCCCACCTGGAACCTATCTCGCGATGATCAATGATGCCAGGCAGCACGATCCCTTCTATTCAATTCAATGTCTGCAAAAGCGGTTCGCTGGCGTTCTCAAGTTGAATTGGCTAGAATCGTCTCCAATGCCTGAGCTCTGTCGGTTCTTCGGTATAATCATCACGATGTACTACGACGATCATGCACCGCCTCATTTCCACGTTCGTTACAGCGATTACAAGGCAATCATGGGCATCGATTCGCTGATGCTGTTGGATGGATACCTGCCCCCACGGGCGCTTGGACTAGTTGCGGAGTGGGGTGCCTTACATCGGGACGAGTTGCGGGAAGATTGGTCACTAGCCGAGCAGCGAGCGCCGCTGAAAAAGATTAGACCGCTGGAGTACGCATCATGCTCAAAGATCTTGTCGAAGCCACAGCACTTGACGGGTATCGGGTACGGCTGCGGTTCGAAGATGGCGTTGAGGGCGAGTTAGACTTGGCCACGATCATCCGGTTTGAGGGTGTCTTTGCACCCCTGCAGGACCTCGTCCGCTTTCGAGAGTTGTCAGTCGATCCAGCACTCGGGACCATTTATTGGCCCAATGGAGCAGATCTCGACCCTGTCGTGCTGTACGCGCGGCTCACAGGAACCTCTCTCCCCACATACGCGATCAAATCGGCTCGTTGAGCGCGTGGCTGTAATAGTCAGCTCCTCGTATCTCTCCTCGCCACGTCTTGGGATCAAGCGGTAGACGTGAGACCTTAGCGCGACTCAACCGATTGCACAGATGAACATTCTCCAAGCAACTCAGGCCTATGAGCGATGGTCGGCGCGGCAGGTGCCGTTTGTACCGGCGGATCTGCAGCTGAAGCACAGGTTGATGGCGCAGAGTGCCTTCTCATTTTTTCGAGCCACCTGTTACCGCTGGATGCAGGTCTGGTCGGAGGTCTGTGCCGACCTCGCCACGGCGCCGGTGCTGCGGGCGGTCGCGGATCTGCATGTCGAGAATTTCGGCACATGGCGCGACAGCGACGGCCGGCTGATCTGGGGTATCAATGATTTTGACGAGGCCTGCGTGTTTCCTTACACGAGCGACTTGGTTCGCCTAGTGGTCAGTGCCAAGCTTGCGGGTCGGGCGGAACACCTCGCGGTCAAGTTGGACGAGGCTTGCGAGGCGATCCTGACCGGCTACCGCGAAGGCCTGCGGGCTGGTGGCCGGCCGTTCGTGTTGTCGGAACAGCATACCTGGTTGCGCGAGATTGCGACGAACTCGCTGCGCGATCCGGTGAAGTTCTGGGCGAAAATGGAGGCCCTGCCGATGGTTCAGGGCACGGTGTCTCACGACGTGACAAACGCCATTGAACAGGTGATGCCGGAGGCAAACCTCTCGTATGGCTTTCGTCGTCGTCGGTCGGGTTTGGGCAGTCTGGGACGGCCGCGATTCGTGGCGCTGGCCGAGTGGCGCGGCGGGAAGGTGGCTCGTGAGGCCAAGCGGCTGGTCGCTTCCGCCGGTTTGTGGGCTCAAGGGCAGAAGGGCGGTGGCACGCTGCTGTATCAATCGATGTTGGAGCAAGCTGTGCGTTGTCGCGATCCCTTCGTGCGAATGGACGGCTACTGGCTGCTTCGGCGGCTGTCGCCCTATTGCTCGCGCATTGAACTGACGGCGTTGCCGAGGAAACGAGACGAGGGCAAGTTGCTGTATGCCATGGGCTGGGAAACGGCGAATGTGCATCTCGCCAGTGGGACGATCATCCCGGCTGTGCAGCGCGATCTGGCCGCGCGAAAATCCACGTGGTTGCGGAAGGCGGCGAAGGCGATGACGAAGGCGATCCTGGCGGATTGGAACGACTGGGCGGAGCACCATGCCGGATAACACACCACGCGCGCAGCAGAACGGGACGCCGCTGACGGCATACCCGCTCAATCTTCCCGGCCGGATCTACGGCAGCGCGATGCCGTTCGGCCTCTACGATCCTGAAGGCACATTGCTGCCGGAGTGGCGAGCCGCCGCCATCCACAGCGTGGTCCTGTTGGCCGAGCTTGATGAATGCCGGGAGAAAGCGGGGAGGGATCTGCCGGCGCTCTATCGCGCGGAAGGCCTCTCGGTGCTCTCGCTGCCGATTCCCAACTACGGCGTTCCGGTCGATGGCCGCGTATCCGACGTCATCACAGAGGCGCGGAAGCAGGCCGAACAGGGGCGCAATCTTCTCATCCACTGTTCCGCCGGACTCGGACGGACGGCACTCTTTGCGACGTTGCTGGCCCGATCGGTCTTAGGGCTGTCCGGACCGGACGCCCTGGCCTGGCTGGGCCGCCATCAACCGGGCGCGCTTCTCACGCCAGCGCAGATCATGCTGATCATGGAGTGATCCGTCAGGATCGTCGCTGTCGTCCCTCATTTTTTCACCGCATAACTGTCGACCGTCTCTCGAATTTTGACCCACTTGTCCCAGCCGTAACTTCTGGCCGTGCTTCTGATCGCGTCCTTCGCGGTCTCGAGGACGTTCTTCACCTGCGCCCGATCCATCGTGGCGGCATGGTGCACGATGATCTGGAGGGTTTGCGGATCGGCGAGGACGATGTCGAGTGAATAGGGACGGTCGGGACTGGCTTCTCGTCGCAAGCCGGCTCTCATCACGACGGCCAGCCATTCGCCTTCCGACGGCATGTAGGGTGCGAGCCCTGGACGGGGAGGCGTCGCGGGCGCCTCCGTGGTCGCCACTGCTTCCCTGACCGTCTGGCATTGGTTGTCGCTACAGGCCTTGAGGCGCACCCGCCGGTTTTCCAGGCAGCTGTTTTTATCGCCTGCACTGATGGCGTTATCGAGGCATTTCTGGACTTCTACTTCGGCGGTGTAGAAACAATCCGAACAAGGGCTTTGAGGAAAAACAGGCGGGGTGAAGAAGAGCAGCGCAGACAACGTAAAGAACAACCGTCGGGTCATGATCGGACCTCCCGTACGCCATCCTCTACGCCACTTGCCGCGGGATTTCAATCCTGTACGCGGGCCGCAGGCCCCGGGCGTTCGTCGACGAGGGACCTGCGGGGGCCTGCGGTGTGCGAGATCGGAGATGTGAGCGGAATGCGGGTCAGGATTCGGCGGCGACAGCCATCTCGCAATGGTAATTCTCGACAATGTCCTGGCCGCGGGTGACCTCGAGAATGCCCATATAGATGATCTGCGCGCGTCGGGACCAGTGGGAGTTCAGCGGAAGGGCACGGAATGCGGCTTCGGCGGCTTTGTATTCGTCATGGGTGAGGAGACTGTCTTTGGTGTACATGGTGCACCTCATCAATGCCGTGCCTCGACTCAGGCCGCTGGGTCGGGCGGCGACAGGCGTGTCCATTGGATGTGTCTCCCGATCGCAAGCAGTTCCGACGAGGGTCGTTTCATGAACTCGCGTGCCGACAGCGGCCCGATGTTGTCATGGTCTCGATCGGGACGCTGCCTGTCAGTGCGACGAATCGGGTGCTGACGTGGCTTGTTCATGGTGGCCTCCTGCGGTGATGACGGGTGAAGCACGTGCCTGTTGTTGTTCTACCGCGTAGGCGCTGAGGCCACGACTAGCGGAATCCCTGGTCCATTGAGGGCATCGCCCTGGTGTATGAGGTGGTCCTGCTGTTGCACTCTGCCGGTCGTCCTTCGCTTGCACCTGGCCGATTCGCGGGCTAGGATGCCGGGTCCATTCTTTCTGGAGGGCATCATGGCGAAGATCACCGAAGTCGCTCCGGATCTGTTCCGTCTCACGACCTTCCTCGAACCGTTCAATCTGCAATTCAGTCAGTTCCTGGTGCGCGATGAAGAGCCGCTGCTGTTTCACACCGGCCCGCGTGCGCTGTTTGCCGACGTGAAGGACGCGGTTGCGTCGCTGATCGATGTGCGCAGGCTCCGCTGGATCAGCTTCAGCCATTTCGAGGCCGACGAATGCGGCTCCCTGCCGGACTGGCAACGGGTTGCTCCGCAGTCGGACGCGGTCTGTAGTCTGGTCGGGAAAGTGGTTAGTGTGGACGATTGCCTCGCGCTCCGTCCGGCGAAGGGGATGGCGGACGGGGAGGTCCTGCACACGGGCCGATACCGGTTTCAATTTCTGGCGACGCCGCATGTGCCGCATTGCTGGGAGTCGGGTCTCTTATTCGAAGACACCCATCGGACTCTGCTCTGCTCAGATCTGTTTCACCAGGCGGGCAATGGTGAACCGACGACCCAGTCGGATGTCGTGGGGCGCTGTCGCGAGGTGCTGAAAGAGTATCAGCAAGGCCCCTTGGCCAACTACATGCCCTATTGCACGCTGACGGAGCCCACACTCACCAGGCTGGCGGCGTTGAAACCAAACACGTTGGCGACGATGCACGGCTCGGTTTTTGTCGGCGACGGGGCGCAGGCGCTACGCGATCTGGCTCAGGTCTTCCGTGAGGTGCTCGGCGGCGGCGCCGCCATTGCGACCGCTCCCGCTCCATGAAGAGTTGTTCATGGTGCACTCATCCGCTTCTCATGTGGCCACATGACGGTTGGGCAGGATGATCCGGGAGAGACACCTACCCGGCTGCCCTCGTGACGGGCGTCGAGTCTGGCGCATGGGAGGGCGCGCACATGAAAGACGGAACCACATCTCCGTCGACGATCGAACAGAGTGCCGGGTCGGAAGGCCTCAGGCTGGTACCACGCGGTCCTCAGGGCCTTGCCGCCCGCTTGTTCACGGCCAGTGCGGATCGCTGGCGGCGACACGCGCAGTTGTACCAAGGCCATCTCTGAATCCAGTATTGAATCTGTTCGGTTGACGGCTTAGGCTACACAAATTGCCTGTCAGCCTGTCCTGAAGGGGGAGCCGTATGCTGGTTGCTCGAATCCTGCTCGCGCTAGGCCTGATTGGGGTCGTCGGCTGTGCGGGGACGGCCCCGCCGGTGCGGACCAATAGCGGCGCGCATCCGCCTCAACTGGCCGACGTCATTCCTCCCGATCAACCCTTCACGCGCCATTTGGTCAACGTGGACGGTCTGCGTCTGAGCGTGTTGGAGGCGGGCACGGGTGATCCGATCATCTTCGTGCACGGGGTGGTGACGACCAGCAACATCTTTCCCAGATACGTCGGCGCCTATTCGCCGGAGTTTCGCGGCATCGCGGTGGATTTGCGCGGGTATGGCGATTCGGAAAAGCCGCCGACCGGTTTCACGATCGATCGATTTGCCCACGACCTGATCGTGCTGGCAGACGAGCTGAAGATCGACAAAGCCGTTTGGGTCGGTGTGTCGATGGGCGGGATGATCCTGCAACGGTTGGCCTTGGATCATCCTGAACGGGTGCGGGCGTTGGTGTTGGTCTCCACGACCGACGGCGCCATGATTCTGGATCAGGACATCCAGACGATCGGCATGCCGCGCGACTATCGTGAGGTCTCGACACGCATGATCGTCGAAAGTTTTCCTCACGGCACGCCGATGAAAACCTATCAGCCGCTGCTCGAGCGGATTCCCACCTGGAACGGCACGGTGATCCGGGAAGCCCTCACCTCCATGTCGCAGTTCAACGTGCATGGCCGACTCACGGCGATCCGGGTGCCCACGTTGATCATGGTGGGTGCGAAGGATGATGTGGCGACTCCGGCCATCGCCCTGGGGATTCAGGGGCAGATTCCCGGCGCGAAACTCGTGGAATTCAAGACCGGCCATTTCATGATGGCGGAAGACCCGGATCGGTTTCGCACCGTGCTCGGAGAGTTTCTCAAGCAGCTGCCGCAGTGAACGGGCAGAACGGGGCACGCTGCCTGGGTACAGCCGCCTATGCACAGCGTTCCTCGAGGATGGTATGATGCCGGACCTGTATCCACTTTCTTGTACTCATAGGGAGAAGAGACTATGACCATGCAGCTATCGCGTCATCTCATCGGGGTCTCGTTGGGGCTCGCGTTGTGTGTCGGGACCGGCCTGGCGGCAGAGCCTGCGGACCTGGAGACATTCGTGAACGCCCGCATCGAGATCGGCGAGATGATGGCGAACTATTTCAAGGGCGGGGAATCGTATGGCTCAGGCCAGCGGCCGTCGCAGGAAAAGATGAAAGAGATGGGCGACGACATCCATGCCAAGCTCAGCGCGCTTCTGTCCAAGCGCGGGCTGACGGTGGAGGACTATCGCGCACGCAGCAAGGACGTGTTTGCCGACGAGGCGGCGGTGAACAGCTACCTGGCGGCGCATCCGGATCTCAAGACGCGCTATGACGCGTTGCCGTTGGGGCGGATGGGTGGCGGGGGTGGCAGCACGGGCCGCGGATACTAGGCGGCTGTTGATACAGGCCGCCGGCGGCGTGGGTTCGGCTTAGGAGGAGGCTCGACGTCCTGCACGGGTACGTGGAGCCTCCTCGCACTGTGACGTCGGGGTGAAGCTCAGACGACCTGGATGATCAGGTTGGTCAGGTGTTCCATGCCGATGCAGTCGAGGATGCAGTACGCGCGATACTGCATGCGGCCCTTCTCACCGGCGAGAAAGCTCACGGTCGATTCCCGGTTCATCATCCACAGCGGACTGGTCTCCTGCTTCCACCCATCTTCGGCCCGCAGGGCGATCTGATGGGTATCTCCCGCGGCGAGGCTGGTCAGCTCTTCGCCGAAGACGAAGGTGATCTTCACCATCGTATCTTTGGGGATCTGCAGCATTCGCTTTCCGCCATAGGGCTTGCCCTTTTCATCGAAGAATCCCTTTTCACTCACGCGCACCTTGATCTCCAGCGGCGCCTTGTCGGGGCCGTTGGCGTAGGTCAGCGCCGGCGCGGCTAAGGCGGCGGCAAAGGCCAGGGTGGTGAGTCCGGTGGCGAATCGCTTCATGATCTCCTTCATGTGTCTGATCTCCTGTATCCGACCGGCGTGCTGTTTGAGCCGGCCCATCCCTGCTCGGGAGCGACGGTGGTGAAATGTTGTGGAGGACGAGAGCGGAGTGGGTTGTTCAGTACGATGCGGACTGTCTGTTCCCGAACGCTTCGCCTGCTGTATTGACCTTAGCACAGCGTCGGTGGTTGGCAAGTTGTTTCATCGAGCGAGCAGCGCGCGGATGTAGGAAAAGGCGAGGCGCGCGAAAACCCTTGTGATGACAGGAGAACCGGCGATGGGTCGTCTCAGGGAAAACCCTGGATGAGTTGCGCGTGTGCTTCCGCGATGGGGAGTTCGCGCCATGATCCGGGCGGGAGATCGCCGAGCGTGAAGGGACCATAGGCAATGCGTCGCAGCCTCGTCACTTCATGGCCGAGGGCTTTGAAGAGCCGACGGATCTCACGATTCTTGCCCTCGGTCAGCGTGACGGCCAGATGCGATTCGCGTCCGGAGCGTTTCTGAATAGTCACGTCGCTGCAGTGTAAGTACTCGCCCTCATCCTCTAATCCGTCGATCGCTGCGTGTCGGATGTGATCGGTCACCTCGCCGCGAACCGTGACGAGATATGCGCGCGGGACCTGGTGCTGCGGATCGGTGAGAAAACTCGAGAGCGTGGAATCGTTGGTCAGCAGGAGTAACCCACTGGTTGCTTGGTCCAGCCGTCCGACCGCGTGCAGGCGTGTCATTTCCGGAGGAAGCACGTCGAAGATCGTGCGCCGTCCCTGTTCGTCGTGATGCGTGGTCACGCAGCCTTTCGGCTTGTGAAACAGAATGAAGCGCGGCGGGCTCTGTTCGAGCGGGTGTTCGTCCAGCGTCACGGCATCGCCGGGCCAGTCGACCCAGGTGTCCGGTGTGCGCGCCACGCGCTGATTGATGCGGACACGCCCGGCCTTGATCCACTCCTGGGCCTGGCTCCGGCTGGCGATGCCGAGTTTCGACAGGAGACGGTCTAGCGTGACCCGTTTGGGGGTCCCTGTCGCCTCGGTGTTTGTTGGGACTCTCGGCGCAGGCCTGCCCGTCGATCGCGGCGGCACAGGCTTCTTGCTGCGTGGGTTGGGCATGAGACGACTCTACACGGAGGCCGGACGAAAAAGCAGCTGTGAAGATGGTGTGAGATGGGCACCAGGGGGCTTGAACTCCAGGCGGCTACATGTCATGAAATGCCGATAGCAGGAGGCCGATGGTGCTGGGCTCGGTCTTCGATGCGGAAACACAGGACAGACAATGCCGAAATATGTGTTGCTGATCATAGCTGCGATCTTATTGGTCGGTGGGACCGCATCTGCGGAGTGGGTGTTGGTCGGGGGCACGCACAAGTACGACGGTTATGTCGATATGGCCACGATCGGGCCGACCGGTAAGACCGTCACGTTCTGGACGTTGAAAGACTTCAAGGTCGATCGGCAGATTCCGCAGGGCACGTACCGGTCGGTGAAGATCAAGAAACAAATCGATTGCGAAGCCGGGAAGAGCCGGCCGCTGCAGACCAAGTACTACGCCGGGCAGATGGGCAAGGGCCGCCCCATGCAGGCGGGCAAGGCGACGCGGGAATGGTCGCGAGTCACGCCGGGGAGTGACGGCGAAGCAGAGTTCAAGGTGGTCTGCAAGAAGGTGTAGTGCCTCGCGACGAGACTACCGTCGGGGCTTGGAGTCCTGTCCGGTCGCCGTTTAGAATATCGCCCACCATGCCTGTTGATCCACGTGTCATCATCATCGGTGCCGGTCTTGCCGGGATGGCCCGCGCTTGCCTTGGTTCCATCTTGGTGTGTATTCCTGCGGCAACGTTTTCGCCTCCGGGACGTTGCGCTCCGGGCGTCACGCGGCGGAAGCCATCCTCGCCGATTTCAAGGCTGTCCGACGGGGAGTCTGCATGACGGAGCTGAGGCGATGGCACGTGATAATGGTGGCCGTGACGGCGCTGGTCTGCGGGGTGGTGTCGGTCGTGTCGGCCGATCCTTCGTCCGAATATCAACTCCAGGCGCTTGCCGGCGAGGGGGACGCGAATGCCCAGTGGATGCTGGGGCAGGCCTTGCTCACCGGCAGTCTGGGGACGACCGACGAGGGCGAAGCCGTGCGCTGGTTCCAGCTTGCGGCGGATCAGGGGCATGCATTGGCGCAGCGGGATTTGGGCATGCTGTACGAGCAGGGGCAAGGCGTGACGCAGGATTCGCTCGAGGCCTTCTTTTGGTATTCTCTCGCCAGTCGGCAGGACAGCGGGCGGGCCAGTCTCCGTCGCGATGCCTTGTCGGCCATGCTCACGCCGGATCAGCGTGAAGCCATCGCGGCACGCCTCAAGGGGTGGCGACCGAGGAAGTGATCAGCTTGAGGTTTTTCGTCTGAAGAGATCCGTGCTGAGCGACTGAATGCGGTCGAGAAACAGCAGGCCGTTCAGATGGTCCACCTCGTGCTGCAACGCGAGTGCTTCGAATCCCGAGGTGGTGAGCGTCACAACGCGGCCGTCCAGTGTCAGGCCTTCCACCACCGCCTGGTCATACCGCAGGACATTGCCGGTGTAATCCGGCACGCTGAGGCAGCCCTCCCGTAGAATCTTCCGACCCTCCAACGCGAGAATGACGGGGTTGACCATCACGATCAGCCCGTGCCCCTTCTCGCCTTTTTTGCGCGAGACATCCACGACGATCACACGGACGGCATGGCCGATCTGCGGCGCCGCCAGCGCGACACCGGGTGAGGCGTCGAGGGTATCGAGGAGATCCTGCGCCACGGCCTGTGTCGCCGGATCATCGGGGATTACGGCGGCACTGTCGATCTTCAGTGTCGGGTGGGGGTAATGCAGAATCGGACGGATTGCCACGATCAGAAGGTCGCGCTCTCGAGCGGGCGTAACGTGAGATCCACGCCCAGCACTGGCTTGAGGGCATCCAATGCCTGTTTGAGCGGGTCCGCTTTTCGGCCCTGTGGTAGCTGAAGTTCCAGCACCATGACGTAGACTGGAGCCTCGCCTGACCCGATCACGCGCGTATTCATGTCGGTGATGTTGCCGCCTTGGTCCGCCACGGTCTGTGCGACCTTCGCCACAATGCCGGGATGGTCTGCGCCGTAGACCGACAAAATGTAGGTCGGTAGTTCGGACGTATAGTGGCGGACTGCGGCCTGCCCGGGGAGCGCTCTGCAAAGCACGGCAAGGTCCAATAGTCGCGTCGAGGCTGTGAGTCTACTGCTTAACGCGTTGGCGTCGATGTCCTGCGGCAGGCGGACCATGAGCATCATGGTGAATTCGCCACGCAGCCTCGTCATGCAGGTGTCTTCGATGTTGCAGCCGAGTTGATAGAGGCTGTCGGCCATGAGGGCCACGATGCCGGGACGGTCCTGGCCGAAGGCGGTGACGATGGCGAAGTGATCCATGCGCGGCTCGTTGGGTGATGGACGGTGATAGGTGCGGCGTAGCATGCGTGAAATGGTGAGGATTCGCAAGAGGGCGGCGGGTATGAGGTCCGGTGCGTGCGCGAGGTTACGTGCGCCGTTTGGTCCGATTGGTCGGTTGAGCGCTGAGGGGATCGTCAGGCCAATGGTGGCGCGGGTAGCGGCCGCGCAATTCCTTTTTCACGTCCTGATATGCTGACCGCCAGAAACTCGCCAGGTCCTTGGTGACTTGCACCGGTCTGCCGGCCGGTGAGAGCAGATGCACCATCACCGGTATCGTTCCTCCCGCAATCCTCGGCGTCTCCTGACAGCCGAACATTTCCTGCAGGCGGACGGCCAGTATCGGCCACTCACCCTGCTCGTAATCCAGCCGGACGTGCGAGCCGCTCGGCACCGTGATGTGCGTTGGTGCGAGGCGGGGGAGTTCCTGACGTTGCTGCCAGGTCAGCTGGCTGTCGAGCGGCGCCTGCAAGTCAAGGCGACGGAGTTGCGCCAGGCTGGTGAGCCCCGTCAGGAACGGCTCCAGCCATTGCTCGAGGGTGTTCGTCAGCGCGTCGTCGGAGAGATCGGGCCAGGTCGGGTCGAGACGATGGAGCAGGGCGACCCGTGCCCGCCACTGGTGCTGCTCCTTGGTCCAGGGCAGGGCGGCGAGTCCGATGCGACGAAGACCAACGAGCAGCGCAACCGTGACCTGGGCGTGATCCGGTTCGTGGACCGCGCGATCTTCTAGGATCAATTCACCGAAGCGCCGCTGCCGTCTGGCACGCACCGATTCGGAGCGGTCGTCCCATTCGAGCACGTCGACGGAGCGGATCGGCTCCACGCAATAGCGTTCAAGATCTTGCAGACGCACCGGTGCGGCGGCGAGGATGCGTGCCCAGTCGCCCGTGCCGTCGAGTTGTGCCACGACGAGGTACTCGTCCTGCGACAGGCTCTGATGACCTTGGAATGCGGCGCCGCGCCCATTGGCCAAACGATACCGTCCCTCGCTGCCGGGAACGCGTTGCGCCACGCGATCCGGATAGGCGAAGGCCAGCAGAATGCCGATCTGGTCGATGCCGGCATCGGATGGGGGACCCAATCGGAGTTGCCGTTGCCATTGATCCGACGCCCGTCTGACGCGATCACAACCCGCCCGGTTGATCGTTGCCCCGGCGAGGTGTTCCTTGCTGCCGTGGAGCGCCTCCGCGCGCAGCCGCAGGTCGGCGTTACGCCAACCAGGGCCACCATGCACAATGTCCCGCTCACTGAGCAGCGCGGCGAGGTCACAGGCCAAGGAGCCGAGTCCCAGCGATGCGGCGGCGACCATCATGTGGGCGAGTCGCGGGTGCACCGTGACATGCGCCAGCCGGCGTCCATGCGCGGTCAACGCACCCTGTGCATCAAGTGCGCCGAGTTGCCGGAGCAGCTCTCGTGCCTGCGCCAGCGCCCCGGCAGGCGGCGGATCGAGCCAAGACAATTCGGTGGCGTCGATCACGCCCCATTCCGCCAGATCCAGCGCGAGCGGTGCCAGGTCCGCCTCCAGTATTTCCGGCGGCCGCCGTGGCAGTAGCCCCTGATGTTCGGCGTTGGTCCAGAGCCGATAGCAGGTACCAGGCTCCAACCGTCCGGCGCGTCCGCGTCGTTGATCGGCTGCGTCCTGTGTGACGCGAATGGTATCGAGCCTGGTGAGTCCGCTGCGGGGATCGAAACGGGGGACGCGCATGAGTCCGGCATCGATGACGACGCGCACGCCTTCGATGGTCAAACTGGTTTCGGCGATTGAAGTGGCCAGGACGATCTTGCGACGACCGGAAGGTGCGGGACGAATGGCCTGCTCCTGTTCATCCTGCGGCAGTTCCCCGTGCAGCGGCGCGATGATGATGTCAGGGCTCAGTCGGCTCTCGTGCAGCTGTCGTTCGACACGCCGGATCTCCGCCATGCCGGGAAGGAACACCAACAGGCTGCCTGGTTCCACGGCCAGCGCCTGCCTGATGCTTCGCACGACGGCTGAGTCGAGATGTCCTTCGATCGGGCGGTCGAGATACTGCGTGGTGACGGCAAAGAGCCGACCCTCGCAGGAGATCGTTGTCGCGTCCGGCAACAGCGCGGTGACGGCGGCGCAGTCGAGCGTCGCCGACATGACGAGCAGACGAAGATCCTCGCGGAAAAGCCGTTGCGATTCCCTTGCGAACGCCAATCCAAGATCGGCCTGCAAGCTGCGCTCATGAAATTCATCGAAGATGACAAGGCCGTATCCGGCGAGCGACGGGTCCTGTTGTAAGAGACGCGTGAGGATGCCTTCCGTCACGACTTCGATGCGCGTGGCTGCGCTCACCTTGGATTCGTGCCGGATGCGATAGCCGACGGTTCGGCCTACCGGCTCGCCGAGGCTCGCGGCCATATAGGCGGCGGCAGCGCGCGTGGCGAGTCGGCGAGGCTCCAGCATGATCACCTTCTGCCCGGTCAGCCAGGGTTCGTCGAGCAGAGCCAAAGGTACACGAGTGGTTTTGCCTGCGCCTGGTTGCGCGGTCAGGAGTGCGGAACGGCCGGCTGCCAACCGCTCGCGGAGCGTGGGAATGGCCTCTTCTATTGGTAGTCGGTCCATGATAGGGTGCGCGCTGCGATGACGCGCGAACCGGACTGTAGCAGAAACGGGACCTGCTCGCCGAGTGCGAATCTGCGGTCCCGCGAGATCGAGGAGAGCGAGAGACGATGCAACGATTGATCTGGACGAGCGACAAGCCGAAGCAGGCCGGGTGGTATTGGTGGCGTGGCCTGGGAGAAGACACGGATCCCCTCATCCTCTTCGTCGATGAAGTGGGGTATTTTCAATGGCCCGATGGAGCGTCCCAGGAAGTGGGCCTGACCAAGGGCGAGTGGGCCGGCCCGCTCACGCCGCCCAGTGAGAGCTGACCGCTCCGATGATCACCCTTCCTCAGACGTGCGAACAGGCGCTGCTTGAGCGGTTCCTGCGTGCCGAGGCCATGGCCCTGTGGGCGGTGCGCGCGGCGCAGACCCAAGACCTCCCGCGCCATGTGCAGACCTTTCTCCAGCGGCATGAGACGGATGAACAGGACCACCTCAAACAATTCGAGGGCATGCTCGGCACCCTGTCTCACCGACCGGCGACGCTGCCGACCGTGCCGTCACAGTGGGAGATGCTGGCGGTGCTGTTGTTTGGATACGAAGCGTTGGGGCTGGAATTTGCGTCGTTGTTGGCGGGCATCAGACCCGACCTGTCGGACATTCTGGACGATGAGCGGGTACATGTCGGATTTTTCGAGAAGGAACTGAGGACGATCCTTGCCGGCGGTGGCGTCGGGGCGCAACAGGCGCGAGAGACTGCGCGAACGTGGTGGAAGAAGTTGCCGCGCACGGTGGATCGGTACCTCAAGGACCCTGCATTGGCACCTTATCGAACCGAGCTGCGAGGACAGATCCTGTCGGCGATCGGGCAACGGTTTGTCGCGCTCGGGCTGCTGGCCGAGGCCACGATTCCGGTTGCCTCCTGACAATTACGAGTCCCTCTGACCGTGCGGGATGATCCCTAGGACCATCCCGCACGCTCGTTGGTTCTATGCGTGTCGTAGTTCGTTGCGGAAACACTGGCCGGTTGTGTCATGGTTTGTGCTGTGCTCCAGGTGTCGGTTCACGTCAGCACAAAGTGCAGGATGCGCAAAAAGGCAGTCCAGCAAGGCCGCAACGAGCGAAGAGGCGAGTCGTACTCTCGTGGTACGGTGAGCCTCTAAGTGACGCGAGCACGCCGCTGGCGGACGTTTTCCGCATCCTGTTAGAACTGTACATTCCCGTTGATCGCCGCCAACACCTGATTCTTATTCAGGCCATCGTTGAAGGGCTGTCGTTGCCCGTCGAACCAGTCGGCACGGACTTCGGGACGGATCAGCACGTTGGGATGCGGCCGGTAGTTGAGGCCGACGCTGACCGAGTAGAAGGAGCCGGCGAACGGTCCGAGGTTCGGGTTGTCACGGACCGGGTTGCCGCCGACGCGAGTGCCGGCCTCGTCGCGCATCCATTCGAAACGAAGTCCCGCCCGCACCTCGTCGGTGAGGGCATAGTAGAGGTAGTTGTCGATGCCGTACCAGCGCGCGGTGCCGCCGTCGAGCCGGCCCTGGTTCTGATAGGCATAGTGGTGGTGGAGGACATATTCCCAGCGCTCCGCCGGATGCAGCGTGAAGATCGCACTGTAGCGGGTGCGGGTTTCAAACTGCGTGGCGACGGCGCTGGGTTCGTTTCCGGTGGCCATCGAGAAGGAGAGCGACCAGAAATCCTGTGGGGCGGTGTACTTGATGCTGGCGAGACCCGTGGCGCTGTCTTTGTAGCGGTCCAATGAGTCCCATCCATTGACCACGCCGCCTTGCAGGGTGACCCGGTCATTCACGTGCCACGTCGCCAAGCCGCCCCAGTGGGTGAACGGTCCGGCGAACTGATAGGCGTAGGATTTGGAATAGAAGAAGTTGTTGATCGACGGCACGCCTTCATACCCGATGATCGTGTAGAAGTGTCCGACCTTGACGGAAAAGGTCTGGTTGCCGATTTCCGCATAGGCTTGCGGCATGGCCAGCCCATAGTGTTGGCCCTGTGCGTTCCAGCGCTGCGCGCCGTTCTCCCGCCGCTCGACCCCGTTGCTCTGCGTCAGGAAGTAATCGTAGCCGTACATGAAATCAAGGCGTCCGCCGATGCCCCAGTTGCTGCCCGTCGCCGTCAACGGCTTCTCGACGATCATGTACAACTGGTTGAGGACCGGGATATCGCGGTCGATCGCGTTGTATGGTCCGTTGAAATTGCTGCTCGGGCTGCTGGCGTTGTAGGTGTATCCACCGTCGATCCACCCCCGGACGCGCAGGAAGCCGTCTTGCGGGAGAAAACGACGAATGCCCTTCTCGTCCGCGTGCCAGAGGGAATCGGTCCACAGCGGGTCGGATGTTGGACTCGCCTCTACGCCGGACGTTTGCGCGGAGAACACGGGCGCGGACGTATCGCCCAACGACACTCCGGTGGGTAACGATTGACCGTAGGCGGCTCCGGTGCCACCGCTGACTGTGAGGACCATAGCCATGATGAACCTGTTCACATGCGTCTTCGACATACCGCCACATACCTCCTGTGAAAGAATCCGTGCACGATGCGTGAGTCTGCCGGGTGTGGTGCGGGTGTTGCCCGGCGACGTTCGATGGTGCTGATCGATAAGGGGTGAGACGCCGCACGTCAGCGGGCGCAGTCTAACAAGTCGCAGGCCATCAGGAAATCAGGGAAACCTTGTAGAGTCTTGAAGGGTGAAGCAAGGATGCAGGGACAGGAAGAGACAGTTGGCTGATGAGGAATTGCGGGAGCATGAAAGGGGAAGGGGCTACGGTTACGTCGCGACCGGTACGAGTCCACCGACGACACCGATCTTGCGAAACTTCTGATCGCGTTGCGCGATGAGCTGATCGCTCGGCAGCTCAGCCAGGGCATAGAGCTGATTGGTCAGCGCCTTCGCGACTCGGTCGCACATGGCCCGCGGCTCGCGGTGGGCGCCGCCGAGCGGCTCGGGAATGACTTCGTCGACGATGCCGAGCCCGACGAGATCCTGCGCGGTCATGCGTAGCGACGCTGCGGCATCGGGCACCTTGGTCGGATCGTCGTAGAGAATTGCGGCACAGCCTTCTGGGGAGATGACGGAATAGACGGAATGTTCCAACATCAAAATACGATCGCTCACGCCGAGGGCCAGCGCGCCGCCGCTGCCGCCTTCGCCGATGACGACGGAAATGATGGGCACGGTCAACCGTGACATGACGAAGAGGTTACGAGCGATCGCTTCGGCTTGTCCGCGTTCTTCCGCGCCGATACCGGGATAGGCGCCGGGGGTGTCGATCAGGGTAATGATGGGGCGGTTGAATTTTTCGGCCAAGCGCATGAGGCGCAATGCTTTGCGATAGCCTTCGGGATTCGGCATGCCGAAGTTTCGCTGCATCCGTTCCTTGAGCGTTTTGCCTTTTTGATGACCGATGATCATGACCGAGCGATCGTTGAAGCGGGCGAATCCGCCGACGATGGCGCGGTCGTCGCCGAAGCTGCGATCGCCGTGCAATTCGAGAAATTCGCGGGAGAGTTCGCTGATATAGTCGAGGGTCGTCGGGCGCTGAGGGTGACGGGCCAATTGGGTCCGCTGCCAGGGGGTCAGGGTCGTGTAGAGTTGGTGCTCGACCTGCGCGAGTTTGGTCCGAAGCTTCCGGATTTCTTCCTGCGTGCCGGACTTGGGTGACTCGGCGGAAACCAGCTTCTCGATTTTTTCTTCGAGTTCGCGGATCGGTTTTTCAAAGTCGAGGTAGTCTCTCATGCTCCTGAACTCCCTTACGGGTGTTGCCTAGGTTCCGCCTAGGTTACCAAAGTGATGGCACCTTTGCCCAGTACTTCCTCAATATCGGCGACAAAATGCTCGCTGGGAGTAATTTTGACGTTGGGCAGGGGGGAGGTACGGGCTTCGATGGTGCCACCGAGCGCCATCACCAGGGACACCGTCGATGAGCCGGGATACTTTTGGAAGACCTGCCGAAGCATCGGCAATCTCGTTGAGGCCGACGGGCTGTCGTGCAGGCGAATCATCACCCGCGAGATACCCTTGTTCTGGAGTTCGGCCAACGGTTCGATCTTGGTCCCACGCAACTTGGTGCCCTTGTCCCCGCGATCCACGGTGCCTGTCAACCGTACGACCTGTTCCGGCACGATCATGTCGGCATGGTCTCGATAGAGGTCGGGGAAGGCTATCACTTCTATCACTCCGTGTAAATCCTCAAGGGTGATGTAGGCCATGCGGTCGCCCTTTTTGGTCAGCATGGATTTCACCGCCGTGATGATGCCGCAGAGTTTCACTTCGCGACCGTCCGGCACATCGGCCACCTGCATGCTCGTCGTGTTGGAGAAGAGTTGGATGGCGGCTTCATAGCGGGCCAGCGGATGCGCGCTGATGTAGAAGCCGGTCAACTCGCGCTCGTACTTTAACAGCTCACCCTGGCTCCACTCGGGCACATCGGGCAGGGTCGGATCGGCCAAACTTTGCGGAAGGCCGACGGTCTCGTCGCCGAAGATGCTGGTTTGGCCGACCGCGCGTTCCTTTTGAATGCTCACCCCTTCGTCCATCGCCTGATCGAGGACGGCCAGATATTGTGAGCGCCGGCCTCCCATGGAGTCGAAGGCTCCGGCCTTGATGAGGCCTTCCATCATCCGTTTGTTCAGCTTGCGGAGATCGACGCGGCGGAATAGATCGAAGAACGAGCGGAACGGGCCGCCTTCCGTGCGCGACTCGATGACCGCCTCGACGGCGCCTTCGCCGACATTCTTGATGGCGGCCAGCCCGAAACGAATGCTCTTATCGACGACGGCGAAATCCTTCTGGCTTTGATTCACGTCCGGCGGCAGCACGGGAATCCCGAGCCCCCGGCATTCCGTGAAGTAGCCGACGATCTTGTCGGCGTTGCCCATGTCGGTGGTCATGAGGGACGCCATGAATTCCGTCGGATAATGCGCCTTCAGGTAGGCGGTGTGGTAGCAGACCACGGCGTAGGCGGCGGCGTGTGATTTGTTGAAACCATAGCCGGCGAATTTCTGGATCAGCTCGTACAGTTTGTCGGCTTTTTTCTCCGGGATTTTTTTCTGGCTGGCCCCTTCCAGAAATTTGACCCGGAGCTTCTCCATCTCCTCCGGCTTCTTCTTACCCATGGCGCGGCGGAGAATGTCCGCTTGTCCCAGCGAGAAACCGGCCACCTTGTTGGCGATGGCCATGACCTGCTCCTGGTACACGATGACGCCGTACGTGTCCTTCAGGATCGGCTCGAGTTCAGGCATTTCGTAGGCGATGGGCACCTTCCCCTGCTTGCGCTTGATGAAGTCGGGGATCAGATCCATGGGGCCAGGGCGATAGAGCGCGATGATGGCGATGATGTCCTCGAACCGGTCGGGCTTGAGGCCCATCAGCAGGTCGCGCATGCCGGAGCTTTCCAGCTGGAACACGCCCGTCGTTTTACCGGAGGAGAGCAGCTCGAACGTCGCCTGATCGTCGAAGGGCAGTTGTTCGACCCGCAACGGCGGTTGGTCGGGGCGGCCTTGGTTGACCAACGACTCGGCCCGCTGAATCATCGTCAAGGTCTTCAGCCCGAGAAAGTCGAATTTCACCAGGCCGATTTTTTCGACATCACCCATGGAATATTGGGTGACGATTTCGTCTTTAGGACCTTTGTAGAGCGGGACATGTTCCGTGAGCGGTTGATCGGAAATGACAATGCCGGCCGCATGTGTGGAGGCATGGCGCGCCAGTCCTTCGAGCGACTGCGCCACCGACATGAGTTCCTTGACCTTCACGTCTTTGTCGACGAGTTCCTTGAGGCGCGGTTCCTGTTCGAGCGCTTTGTCGAGCGTCATCTTCAAATCGTCGGGGACCAGTTTGGCGATCCGGTCGACTTCGGCGTAGGGCATTTCAAGCACCCGCCCGACATCGCGGATGGCGGCCTTGGCCTTCATGGTTCCGAATGTGATGATTTGCGCGACGTGGTCTTCGCCGTATTTGTGGATGACGTAGTTGATGACCTCATCCCGGCGATCCATGCAGAAGTCCATGTCGATGTCGGGGAGGGACACCCGCTCGGGATTCAAGAACCGCTCGAACAGGAGCGAGTAGACCAGCGGATCGAGGTCGGTGATGCGGAGGGCATAAGCGACGAGGCTGCCGGCGGCGGAGCCGCGCCCCGGTCCCACGGGGATGCCGCGCGAGCGCGCAAACTTGATGATGTCCCATACGATGAGAAAATACCCGGCGAATCCCATCGAACAGATCACCGCGATTTCTTCCTTCAGCCGGACCTGATAGGCGAGCTCGGGAATGGAGCTCGGGCGTTCCTTGAGGCGTGCGGCGAGCCCTTCCATCGCGAGTTGCTCGACGTAGGTTTCACGCGTGAGCCCTTCCGGCACTTTGAACTGCGGCAGATAGGTTTTGTTGAGGGCCAGTTCGAGGGTGCAGGCTTCGGCGATCTTCACGGTGTTGGAGACGGCCGTCGGCATTTCTTTGAACTCAACCAGCGCCTGCTCGGTGGATTTCACGTAGAGCTGGTCGGTGTCGAATTTCATCCGGTTGGGATCGTTGATCGTTTTCCCGGTCTGCAAGCAGAGCATGAGGTCGTGCGGACGCGAGTCTTCTTTTTTCAGGTAGTGGCAGTCGTTGGTGCCCGCGAGAGGGATGCCGAGCTTCTTGTGGATGTCGAGCAGCCCGTCGTTGGCGATGCGTTGGTGCTCCAACCCGTTGGCTTGCAGTTCGAGATAATAATTGTCCTTGCCGAAAATCTCGCGATACTCGCCCGCCGCTTTGGTGGCGCCGGCCAGATCTTTCTGCCCGATGAGATAGGCGACTTCTCCGCTCAGGCAACCGGACAGGCCGATCAGGCCTTCGTGGTGCTGTTGAAGAATTTCTTTATCCATCCGCGGCTTATAATAAAAACCTTCAAGGTATGCTTTGCTCACAAGCTTGATAAGGTTCTGGTATCCCTTGAGGTTTGTGGCCAGCAGAATGAGGTGGTAGTAGTCGTTGTGCGCGAGGTGCGAATTCTTTTCGAGCCGGCTGCCCGGCGCCATGTAGGCTTCGCAACCGATGATCGGCTTGACCCCGGCTTCTTTGGCCTTCCGGTAAAACTCCACCGCCCCGAACATGTTGCCATGATCGGTCATCGCGACGGCCGGTTGCCCGAACGACTTCACCTGCTGCATCAGGGGGTCGATCTGATTGGCGCCGTCGAGAAGGCTGTATTGGGTGTGGAGATGGAGATGAACGAATTGTGATGCCACGGGGTCCGATTGTAGTGAGGGGGAAAGTTGAAGTCAAACGGAGGGAGGGGGAGGATGGTCGGGGTGTCTGGTCGGCCCTTGCTCGCAGACCGCGCACCCGGATCATTCATGATTTGTAGACAAAGGGCTGTGCTCGGCCGATGCGCGCAGTAGGCGACTAGACACCCCGACCATCGCTATGGTGAGGAAGTTTAGGAAACTTGGAGGGAGTATTGTGATGATGTATATCCGAGGATGCAGTGCGGGTCGTATCCAGCACTCACTATTTCCGCCGTTGACAGTTTCCTTCCTCAAGACTAGCCTATCGTTGATTTTGCGTAGAGCAAGATGCGGCGTTTGACGCTTGAAAACCGAAGCGTCGTTTCAATCCGACTGGAGAACGGGTCGCTCGAATGGCGGAATCAAAAGACGAGAAACCGAAACTGCCGCTAGCCGGTCTGCTGGCGCTGCTATTTGCGGCGGTCAGCAGCCTGATCATCTATCAGGCCCCCATCAAGACATCGCGACCGATCGATAAGGAGGCGGAGAAAATTGCCTCGGTTGTTCGCGAGCGCGTCCAATCCCGGCTCTGGCAGGATCCGTTCGAGGCAGTGGCGACCCATCAGCAGAAAGAGAAAGCTGCCGGGGGTGGTGGGGGGCATGAACACCATACCTCACCCGGCCTCGTCGATGGAGCCCAAACCAGCGAGGGTACATTTTCCTATCTGTTGCTGCCGGTGTTTGTGGACGGGAGTCCCTATGCCAGTGGTGTGGAATCGAGGTTGCGCGATCGCTATGCGTTGGTGTCGGCGCTGGGCGCCGCCGGGTATCTGCCGGAAGCAGGGGAATCCATCCGGTACTTCGAATGGAACTCGACGGCGAATGCGCACACGATCGTACCCTCCGAATGGTTCCTTCCTGGGCCAGGGGTCTCCAAGCTGGACCCGCAGGGCAAGCAGGAGGCTCAGCACATTCTGGTCCTGTGGCTCAAAGAGCAGGATCTCGGTTCGAAGCCATTGCATGAACTAACGTGCTTGGTGAGCTATCTCAAGGATAAGCTGAAGGTACCGCCCTCTGCCCATCGAATAGTAGGGCCCCGCACCTCCGGTACGCTAAGCGCCATGCTGGAGGAACTCAAACCGACTGCGGCCACGCCTAAACCGGTCGCATCGGCATCGTTGTCCGGCGCGCAATTTTATTCTTCCTGGGCCACGGCTGCCGACCCGATACTCTTGGATGAGACCTCTGGTCAGCGGATGGCCAAGCCGGTCGAGGAGCGGTTCACCTCTGCAGGCCTACAGTTGATCCGCACCATTGGCTCCGACGACGTGCTGGCGAAGGAATTGGTGCTGGAATTGGCGCGTCGAAAGATCGACCTGACTGCACCCGCTGAGATTCCTCACATTGCGCTGATCTCCGAATGGGACACGCTCTATGGCCGATCTTTGCCACGGACGTTCGTGGCGGTGACGAACAGGTTGGCGAAAAAGAACGAACAGGCGCTGAAGTATTATCTCGACGAACTTCGCACGGAGCAGTATCCGAACTGGGTGCATCGCTATTCGTATCTCGCCGGCCTCGATGGCGAATTGCCGCCCAAGGATGACGGGAAGGATGCGGGAGGTACCAAGGGCAAATCGGGTGACAAGGGGATGGGTGCCGAGTCGGTGGAAGAGACGCCCGTGGGGCGAAGCCAGCTCGACTATTTGCGCCGATTGGTGGAACAGTTGAAGCAGGAAGAACGCACGGCCGATGGCGAGTTCAGGGCCATCGGGGTGCTGGGCAGCGATGTCTACGACAAGCTCATGATCCTGCAGGCGTTGCGAAAGAATTTCCCTCACGCGCTGTTTTTCACGACCGATCTCGATTCGCGGTTGACTCACTCCAGTCAATTGCCTTGGACGCGCAATCTGGTCGTGGCTTCCCATTTCGGGCTTGAACTCGACCCTAGACTCCAGGCACCCATTCCGCCGTTCCGCGACAGTTATCAAACCGCACTGTTTTATTCGGTGTTGCGGGCTGTGGGGCATCTCAACATGTCGGATGGAACACAGGAGCTTCACCTGCCTGGCGGTCAATCCTTTGCATCCGAGGTGCTGCCGCGTCTGTACGAGGTCGGTCGGCATGGCGCCGTTGATCTCAGTCCGGACCCGGTGCATCAATCCAGTGCGCCGTCCAGTATTCATCTGCCGCGTCTCGATGTCGATCCTGCCAGCGGTGCCCTTCGGCTCCCCGCGTTGCGCACGATCCTTTTGCTCCTGACTGCCGCCGGCCTCATGTTCTGCTGTGCCATCTTGATCAACAGCGAACTCTGGTCGATGTGCAAGCGGCGATCCGGATTGGGGTTCCTTGCCGGTCCGCTGCTGGTGGGCCTGCTTGCGGCCGGGCTGCTCTGCAGTGCGATGCTGGATGGCACGGAGGGGGAACCGTTTTCGTTTACCGACGGGATCAGCGTCTGGCCGACGACGAGTCTGCGCTTGCTCGCGTTTATGCTCTGCGTGATCTTTTTTGCCCATTCCTGGTGGCGGCTGTGGGAAAGCGATCGAACAGTAATTCGGCGATTTCGATTGCGACGTCTTGATGCCGTGCTCTCGCGCCCGTTCCGTTCGTGGATCGGTATCCACCGTTGGTTGCCGCCTCTCCTTGGCCATGCGGAGGCCCGAGAGCTCTGGCACGAGTATCGTCTCCTAGGGGCGTGGAAGGAACGTGTACGGCGCGTGGTGCCGCAGGTGGTGGTGTATGGGTTCTTCGGGTTTGCCCTGATGTTGCAGTTCGGCTTTCCCGTCACGCCCTGTCGGGGTGACGCCTGCTTTTCGCTCAATCGTCTCATCCTGGGGGTAAGCGTCGTCGCTATGACGTTGCTGATGTTTTATGTGGTGGACGCGACTCGCCTCTGTCGTCGCCTGATTCTGATCATGATCGGCACGAGGGTCGAGTGGCCGCAACGGTTGCTCGCGCGGGAAGCCGCCAAGCTTGGCGTGGATCAAGCCTATGTGCACGAATGGCTCGGCATTCAGTTCATCGCGAAACGCACGGCGGTGATCAGTGCCATGATTTACTACCCGTTTGTGATTGTGTTCCTGATGGCGGTGGCGCGACACAGTTACTTCGACCGCTGGGATTTTCCGGTTGGCTTGATCGCGATCTTTACCCTCAACGCGTTGTACGCGTTCGGCAACGGCGTCTTCCTGCGTCGGTCCGCCGAGCGGGCGAAACAGGAGGCGGTGGATCAATTGAAACGCCGGCTCAAGGGCCTGTCCGATGAGCCGGTCTTCAAACGTGCGAAGCGCCGGGAGATCGAGCGCATGGTCACGTTGATCGAACAGACGCAGGAGGGGGCGTTTCTTCCCTTTACCCGCCATCCGCTCTTTGGGGCGATCGCGCTGCCGACGGGCGGCACCGGTCTGGTGTTCCTGCTGGAGTATTTGGCGACCCTGTTATGATGACGGGACCTGGCCGACGCTCCCGGGTATGCCGGACATCCGTTTCCTTGCTTCATCGGAGCGGACCTGTTAGAGTGCAGCTGTTCGTGTACGCCCTTCTGTACCTGGAGGCAGCCGCTTCCGAATCAGTGACGTCTTACGCGATTGTTGTATGTGCCCGCAGTTGTGCCGCCACCGCTGAGCCTACCGCCGAAGGTTGTTCCTCCGTCGTTCGCACTTTCAGCTCGTCACCGCCGTGGGAATCTTTTTACCCGTTCTAGAGGTGTGTCGTTGTTTCACGAATTCTGTTCCATTCTCCGGGCATGCTTCCGCCAATCTGCAGGCAGCCTGTCTCACATGGTCATCGTGGCGATGAGCGCGGGCATTGCGCTGCTGCTGCCGGTCGGAGCCGCCCGATTCTCGTCGTTCTGGTCGCATGTCGAACAGGACAAAGTTTTGCTCATTGCCGTCGAGATGGTCGCCGCGGTGCTGTTGATGGCCGGCATCAACTTCGTCCATCTCAGTCTGCGCGATCGGGCGCTTGCCAATGCTGCGCGTGGTGCCGGGCTCGTCTCCTTCTTCCCGCGGCGCGGGCCGGAGGTGCATCAGCGCATTCAGGCGTTGAAGGACGAGCAGGGCACCGGTCGTTCGGTCATGGTGATCGGCTCCAGTGGGGCCGGGAACCTGGTGGATCACGTCGGCGATTTGTCGTCGGTCCTCGACAAGTGCCTGGAAGCGAAGATCCTCCTGGTCAATCCGTTCCACCGGGAGGTGCGCGCCCGCATGGCGACATTGGCCCATCCCGACAATCCGTACCCGCGATTCCGAGAGGACGTTCGACAGAGCATTGCGTTGCTCAAGCGTCTCAAAGCGATGGGGAAAGTCGTGAGGCTCAAGCTCTATCCGGATGCTCCGCTGGTCAAGCTGGTGATCTTGGGCGAGTATCTCTGGTTGCAGCATGGTCCCGCCGATCTGGCTGTGCAGCACATGCCGGAATATGTCCTGCGGCGCAGTCGTAAGGACCAGGGCCTGTATACCTTCTACGCGCACTATTTCTTGCAGCATTGGGAGAGTGCCGATTTTCCAGAATACGATTTGGAGACCGATGAATTGGTGTACCGGAGTCGAACCGGTCAGGAGATCAGGCGTGAGCCGGTTGAAATCGGGCCCTCTGCGTTCGTTCACCACCCCGCCGAGAATCCTCGCGTCGATGCTGGTGATCCCTTCCAGTTGCTGCACGCACCAGGGCCCTACCTGCCGGTTCGCGGGTATGATGTCGACTAGCCTCGCGTGGTGCTATGACTACTCCGAGAGCAGGCGTAGCGGTTCATTGCTCGCGCGCAATGGTCGGCGGCATGGTAGTACTATAGCGGTTGCGCGACTTGGGCACGTGGTCATGTCTAGGACTGAAACTGGAGACGTGAAGGAATGAGCAATGGCATCGAACGGCGTCCGCTTCCGCGAGAAATAGCGTTTTTCTCTTATGGGTTCCGGCCGTTTTTTCTGGGCGGCGCGTTGTTTGCCGGTGTGGCGATTCCCGCCTGGATCAGCATTCTCGTCAGCACGGGCAATGCAGCGCTGCTCTCGACGGCCCGGGACTGGCACGTGCACGAGATGCTCTTTGGTTTTCTCCCGGCGGTGATCGCCGGCTTCCTCCTCACAGCTGTGCCGAACTGGACCGACCGGCCTGCCGTCAAGGGCCGGGAGTTGATGCTGCTATTTGGGGTGTGGGGAATCGGACGTGTGGCCATGGCTCTTCCGACCGGCTTGCCGCTGCTCACAGCGTTGCTCGACGGGGCGTTTCTCGTGTGTCTCGCCGGGGTGGTGTGGCGGGAACTGGCTGCCGGGAAGAGTTGGAATCAGGCTCCGGTCGGTGTCGTGATCAGTTGCTATGCCTGCGCGAATCTTTGGTTCCATCTGTCGGCGTGGAGTGATGCGGATACGGATCGTCCGTTTCGTATGGCGCTCGCGCTGATGATGGTACTTCTCACGCTGATCGGCGGACGACTGGTGCCCAATTTTACAAGAGAGTTTCTCGGCGGGGAGGGGCGAGCCGAACGGCCCGCGCGATTCTCGCATTTCGATACGGTTGCGATTGGACTGGTGACGATGGCGGCGGTCTCCTGGACGGTCTCTCCTCACGCACAGCCTACCGGTTGGATCCTCTTGGCCGCCGGGGTGATGCAGGTGGCTCGCTTGCTGCGTTGGTACGGATGGCTCACCTGGCGTGAACCGCTGGTGTTCGTGCTGCATTGGGGATATGGCTGGGTGGCGGCGGCGTTGCTCTTGCTCGGATGCGCGATTGTCGGAATCGGGTTATCGAAGGAGGACGCGGTCCATGCGCTGACCACCGGCGCGATCGGCGTGATGACGTTGGGGGTGATGACCCGAGCCAGCCTGGGCCACACGGGACGTCCCCGGCATGCGGGGCCAGCGACGATCTGCATGTACAGTCTGGTGACAGTCGGGGCGCTGGTGCGGGTGTTTGGCCTCAGCACCGGCCTTCCACCCACTCTCGTGTTCGGTGTGGCCGCCGCGGCGTGGAGTGGAGCCTATTTCTTGTTTGCGTTGGTCTATGGACCGTATCTGCTGCGTCCGAGCCTGGATGAGTGAGGGGCAGGGAGTGTTCTGGTCGGTGCGGCGTTCGACGTGTCAGGAGCAGAGGAGAATGTTACAACTCTTCCCCGTATTTCAGGAAATGTTGCTCCTTGGCGCCGGCGATCCAGTTATCGTGGCGGATGCGGTCCGGGAACGTGTTGAGTTCCGACGCCATCTGCTCGACGTCCTGATCTTTCCATTCGGCGATTTGTCGGAAGGTAAACATGCCCATGCGATTGAGTACACGTTCCATCACCGGTCCGATGCCATGGATTTGCTTGAGGTCGTCTTTTTGAGCCGACCGATGTTTACCCGTGCCCCGTCCGGCGGTTGAGCTGCCGTGCGTGCCTGAGTCGGCGGCAGCTGCCGCTTTGGCCTGCGCACCATGTCGTTGCGCGACTCGATATTCCACGAGCCGTTTGCGAAGAGCCGCGATCTCCTCTTCCCGTTCGCTGACATCCATGATCCGGCGTTCTTCTGCTTCGCGGAGTGCGAGTTCTTTCTTTTCCACCTCGCTGCGGAACACTTCCAGTTCTTCCACGGTCGCGCGCAGCCGTTGGATCTCCTGATCACGTTGTTGCACCGTTTCGGTGAAACGTGTGAGATCGTCCTGATTTTGCGTCCGCAGTCGGGCCAGTTCGGCTTCAATATCGGCGATACGCGATTGATGCCGGTCGAGTTCCTGCTCTTTGCTCTGGAGTGTGGAGGCAGCCTGTGCACGATCCTGCTTGAGCTCTTGTTCCAGCCGGCTGCTTCGTTCGCGGAACGGTTCCAACTCTTCGGTGCGTGCGCGTAGGCGGGCGATCTCGGCATCTTTCGGGGCGAGTTGTTCCACCCAGGTCTTGAGGGTGGCGATTTCCTGGTCCCGGCTGATCAGCACGTCTTCAGCGTTTTCCATTTGGGCCTGCATCTCGGCGAAGCCCGCCTGCTGCCCCTTGAACTTGTTTTCGGCTTCTTCGACTTCGCGCCGGAGCGTGTCGCGTTCCCGCTCGATGGCATGGAGACGCACACCCTTTTCCCGCACCTCTGTCTGCAGCGCCGTCAGCTGTTCGACCTTGGTCGCCAAGTCTGCGGTCAGGTCCTTCAGCGCCGCCTCGGAGGTGATCATTTTCCCTTCCAGCATTTGCACGGCGGACGTGCGGACCTTCAACTCATGGTTGAGGGTGTCCAATTCGTGTTCACGGCCGCGGAGCCGGGTGGCAATTTCGGACAACTGCTGGCGCTTCTCCGAGGTGGCGAAACTGCGCAGGAGCCACCCCATCATCAACCCGATGGTCGCCGCCACCAGTAAGCATCCGATCATTTGCAGAATCAGGGATCCCATACGTTCACCGTTCCTCTTTCACACGAAATTCAATCCGCCGGTTCTTCTTCGACGCGGCGCGCGTCCGGTCTTGGCTGAGCGGACGGCTGGCTCCGTAGCCGACGGCGGTCAGTCGATTGGTCACGCCATGGTCAGCCAAATATTGGCGGACGGATTCCGCGCGCGTGCGGCTGAGTTGGAGGTTGTAATCAGGATCGCCATAGGAGTCGGTGTGGCCGCCGATTTCGATGACCGACTCCGGGGATCGTTTGAGGGCCGGAATCACCTTATCGATGACGGCTCGTCCTTTAGGCGTGAGGACCGCACTGTTACTTTCGAAGGCGATATGTTCTCCACGCAACACCTCATCCAGTCCGGCCTGCATCTGGGCGCGGGAGGCATGGACTGTGGGCGCAACCTGGACGGCAGGCAGCGCCACCGGCGCGGTCGAAGCGGCTGAAGCCACGGTGAGCTGATCCTGCACATGGATCGAACTCCCGAGGGAGGCGGCGAGGTCGTGCAGAAGTTTTGATTTGGCTTCTCCGCTTGCGACCGTCCCTTTGACCGTGACCGTCTGCTCAGCGAGCGAGACCGTGGCTTGATGCTGATGGAGCAGCGCGACGTGTGTTAAGAGGGCCGGCAAGGCGGTTTCCCAGGCAGCGGGATAGGCGTCTTCAAGGATGTCGAGATTGTCGGTGACACGGAGCTTGAGTCCTTTGGACAACTCTTGTGCGCGGGTGACGGCCGCAGCCTTGGCTTCTTCACTGGCCACCGCGCCGGAGAGGGTCAGTTGACCGTTCTCGACGTGTGCGCGGAACGTGGGGTGGCCGCTCGCCGACGACGTCACCGGAAGGTGTCTCGGGATGCAGATGAGCGCCAGGAGTGTGAGTGCGAAGAATCCGACTGCGAAAATAATTCCGCGCGACATGCGCCAGCCTTTGTCGACCCAGGCACGAGGCCTCACTGCGGCATGAAATCGCCGCAGGGCGGGTGTCTTCTCAAGACTTCGAGTGTTACTTGATTGATGGAATGCGCCGGCTTCGGCCGATGCGCCACTACGATGCGAAGGGTATCACAACGTCAAGACTCATGCTAGCCCGGAATCGTGGGTAAAAGGCTTGCCCGTCCATTCAAATGTGCAGGCGTGCGGCAGGGAAGTCGAGGCGGTCAGAGCCCCGCTCAACTTGCAGTGGCGTCGAGGCATCTGCTATTGTCACGGCGTTTTTTCGTCCAATGTGATCCCACCCACAACGATATCCATAGTTGAAGGAGTTCATCATGGCCAGCATTGCGCGGGCACTGATCAGTGTTTCTGACAAGACGGGAGTCATCGATATGGCCAAGGGATTGGCGGCCCTTGGTGCGGAAGTGTTGTCGACTGGCGGTACGGCCAAAGCTCTGCGTGACGCGGGCGTGGCGGTGACCGACGTCGCAGCGTACACCGGCTCCCCGGAGATTCTCGACGGGCGCGTGAAGACCCTGCACCCGAAAATTCACGGCGGGTTGCTCGGCCGTCGGGGCGTACCTGCTCACGTGACGCAGATGCAGCAGCATGGCATCGGCAACATCGATGTCGTCGTGGTGAATTTGTATCCGTTCGAATCGACGATCGCCAAGCCGAATTGTCCGTTTGAGGAAGCGATTGAGAATATCGATATCGGCGGGCCGTCGATGTTGCGCTCTGCCGCGAAGAACCATGAGGATGTGCTCGTGGTCGTCGATCCTGCCGACTACGGTCGCGTGTTGGAGGCATTGAAGGCCGGATCAGTCACGCCGGCCTTGCGACGTGAATTGGCCATGAAAGTGTTTCAGCACACCGCGCGCTACGACAGTTTGATCGCGGGTTACCTCGAAAAGCAGGTGCAGGGGAGCGAGGTGAAATTCCCGGCCATTCTCTCGCTGCAATTCGAGCGCGTGGAGACGCTCCGCTATGGAGAGAACCCCCACCAGCAGGGCGCCTTCTATCGCGAATTGAACGCGAAGGAGCCGGCGGTGTCGCGCGGAAAGATCCTGCATGGCAAGGCCATGTCCTACAATAATTTTCTGGATGCGAATTCCGCGCTCGAACTGGTGAAGGAGTTTGATCAGACGGCGGTGGCCATCATCAAGCACAACAATCCCTGTGGCTGTGCGTTGGGCGCAACGCCGGTTGAGGCATATGTGAAGGCGCGTGCGACGGATCCCGTCTCGGCCTTCGGCGGCGTGATTGCGTTCAATCGCCAGGTGGATCTGGCTGCGGCGAAAGAGATCACCTCGACCTTCGTGGAGGTCGTCATTGCGCCGGGGTTTGCCGAAGATGCCTTGGCCGAACTCAAACGGAAGAAGGACATCCGGTTGCTGGATGTTGGGCCTCTGAGCAAGGCTACCGCTGAAGGGTATGATCTGAAGAAATTGGTCGGAGGGCTGATCGTGCAGGATCGGGACCTCGGTGTGATCAAGGACATCAAGGCCCTGGCCGTACCGACCGCGCGCAAACCGACCGAAGAGGAATATGCGGCCTGCGCCTTCGCCTGGGTGGTGTGTAAACACGTGAAGTCGAACGCCATCATCTATGGGCGTCCCGGCGAAATCGTGGGTATCGGTGCCGGCCAGATGAGCCGCGTCGATTCGGTGAAGCTCGCGGCGATGAAGGCCCAATCGTCCGTGAAGGGCTGCGTGATGGCATCCGACGCGTTCTTTCCGTTCCGTGACGGGATCGATGCGGCGGCAGAAGCCGGCATTACCTGTGTGATTCAGCCAGGCGGATCCATCCGTGACCCCGAAGTGACGAAGGCGGTGGATGAGCATGGGATGGCGATGATTCTCACCGGTATGCGCCACTTCCGCCATTGAGGGACGTTGAAACGGGCCTCCGACTGCGTTCTCGGCTCGAAAAAAATCCTCAACGTAGCCCTGAGGCTACGCCTCCGGTTTTTTCTCGTCTGTGGCCTTGTCGGTAGACCCGTTTGAACGCCCTCAGGAATTTCGAGATCTGGGCTGAGCGAGACATTCTGGAAGCCTTGGTATGAGCATCGTGGGTACATCATTGAAGTAAAGGTTGAGCTGTGAAGATTCTAGTTGTCGGCAGTGGTGGGCGGGAACATGCCATGGTGTGGAAGCTCGCCCAGAGTCCGAGAAAGCCGCAGATCTTTTGTGCGCCGGGCAATGCCGGGATCGAAGGACTGGCGACCTGTGTGCCGATCAAGGCGGATGACATCGCCGGACTCAAGGACTTTGCGTTACAGGAGCAGATCGATCTCACGGTAGTCGGTCCGGAAGCGCCGCTCGCGCTTGGGATTGCCGATGAGTTCCGGAAGGCGCGTTTGAAAATCTTCGGTCCGACCAAAGCTGCTGCGAGGCTGGAGTCGAGCAAAAGCTTTTCGAAGGAGATCATGACCGCCAACCGGATTCCGACCGCAGTCTCGCGAAGTTTCGAGCAGATGGATCAGGCGCTGGCCTACCTGGATGCGCAGCCTGTGCCGATCGTGGTGAAGGCCGACGGGCTGGCGCAGGGCAAGGGGGTGGTCGTGGCCACCACGCGCGAGGACGCCAAGCAGGCGGTGCGCGATGCGATGGAGAAGTCCGTCTTCGGCCAGGCAGGAGAGCGGGTGCTGATCGAGGAGTTTCTCGACGGGGAAGAACTGACCATCATGGCGTTTACCGACGGGAAGACCGTCGTGCCGATGATTCCGGCACAGGATCACAAGCGGGTGGGGGACGGAGATGCCGGTCCCAACACCGGCGGAATGGGTGCCTACGCTCCGGCTCCCATTGCCACGGCTGCGCTTCGTGAACAGGTCACACGGCAGGTCCTTCAGCCCACCGTCGATGCGCTGGCGCGCCTGGGCTGTCCGTTTCAAGGTGTGCTCTATGCGGGCCTCATGATCGTCAAGGGGACGCCGTATGTCTTGGAGTTCAACGCGCGAATGGGAGATCCCGAAACCGAAGTCGTGTTGCCGCTCTTGCAGACGGACCTGCTCGAAGTCATGGAGGCGGTGGTTGAGCATCGTCTCGATCAGCTCACCGTGGAATGGCGGCAGGAGACGGCGGTGTGCGTGGTCCTGACGTCTCCAGGGTATCCGGGCGCCTATCCGACTGGATTGCCGATTCAAGGATTGCCTGCTCCGTCGAATACGGCACCGATCGCCGTGTTTCACGCCGGCACCAAGCGGGATGCTGAGCAGGTGGTCACTGCCGGAGGGCGAGTGTTGGCCGTCACGGCCTGGGCGCCGTCGCTCCTCCAAGCGAGAACAGAAGTGTATCAGGCGGTGCCGGCGATTTCGTTCCAAGGTCGGCACTATCGGACCGATATCGCGCATCGAGCGCTGCCGCGCAATTCCTGATCCGTCATCGGATCGGGCCATCACATGGCACTGGTTCTCCCGTTTACCGATCCATCCTGTGACGTCGCACTGCCGGAGGTGCAGCGTGTGCTGGCTGCACATGGCGTCGTCGCACTTCCCACCGAGACGTACTATGGTCTGGCCGTTCGTCCGACCGACGAAGCGGCCCTGCGCCGCATGGTCGCAGTGAAGGGGCGTCCGCCCGATAAACCCATTCTGGTGTTGATCGGATCTCGGGAGCAATTGGCTCCCCTGGTTGGGTCTGTCTCTCCAACCGCCTCCCTCTTGATGGAGTTGTTCTGGCCAGGCCCCTTGACCATCGTGTTTCCGGCCGCCCCTGGACTCTCGTCGTTGCTGACGGCCGGGAGCGGGACGATCGGGGTCCGCTGGTCTCCGTTGCCGACGCTGCAGCGACTGTTGGTCCACACCGGCCCGCTGACCGGAACGAGTGCGAATCGCTCATCCGAGCCACCCATCGATACTGCGGGCGCTGTGCAGGATGCGTTCGGAGCCAGTATTGATCTGATTCTCGACGGCGGCCGCACGCCCGGCGGCCAGGCGTCCACCGTCGTTGATGCCGGCGAACATCCTCAACTCCTTCGGGCCGGAGTGATTTCAGCGGACCGAATTCGAACGGCCCTGGAGCGAGCAGGGTACACACTTTCATCATGATTTGATGGTGCGTAGTCGCTATAATTCACCCACATGGGAGGATCATTTATGCTCATTCGTTCACGCCGCGCGGTGAGAGGATTGTTTGTGCTTGGGGTCAGCAGCATGCTGCTGACGGGATGTGACTTTTGGCCGCCGGCGCTTCAAGCTCAAATCGAACAGTTGCATGCAGAAGCCCAACAGGCTGCGGCGGACAAGGCCTTGCTGCAGAATCAGCTCAACGCGGCGAACAAAGCGAAGGAGGAGTTGCAGATTCGTGTGGAAGATCTGACGCGGGTGAATAAGGAAAAATCCGCAATGATCGCGAATCTTGAGCACACCATGGCGGCGGCCCGCGAGCGTGCGGCAAAAGCGGTGAAGACGACTCCCGCGAAACCTGCGACAAAACCAGCTGTCAAGAAATCGACCAAGCCTGCAGGCAAGAGCGGCGTGAAGTCCACGGGGAGGTCGGCCACCCAGAAGAAATCCAACGCGGCTCCTGCTAAACGTGTAAGCCCCTAGGGAAGCGCTGAGCCTGTCGCTCGCTCTGATACAAGAGCGGGCAGACGGTGGTCAGCGAACCTGAGTCGCGCTTGCTGCGGCAGCGAACGGTTTCTGCCCGCCGCTTCCCTTAGTTGCCGGACGACGAGGTGGAACTCGAGCTGGATGTCCCTGAGCTGGGTGTGCTTGTCGCGGGCGCGGCGCTGGTCGTGGAGGTCGTCGCTGGAGCGGCGGCCGGAGCGCTGGCCGTGCTCTCACTGGTCGTTGGTGTCGCGGGTTTCTCGGTCGTTGCTGCCGCTGGTTTTTCCGCCGTGTCGCTTCCTCCCGGTTTCATCTTGTCCGAGTAGTCGGTGATATACCAGCCGCTGCCTTTGAACATGATGGCCGGCGGCGAAATCAATTTCGTCACTTCCTTCCCGCACCGCACACATTCCTTGATCGGGTCGTCCTTAATGCTCTGCTTCACCTCGAACCGGTGGGCGCAACTCGTACACTGATACTCATAGATTGGCACGGGGTATTCCTCCTCTGCTCTCACAGCGCACAGTATGCGAATTGGTTTCCTTGCGATCCACGAGGACTCTCTCCTAGTAGCCTCGATTTCAACAGAATCAAGGGGGAGCTGAGCCTCGGTGGCCTGCCTTACGTCAAGCGGCGGATGGCGGCCTCGATCCGGGTCAGTCCGCGTTCAATGGCCTCCATGGAGGTCGCATAGGACAACCGGATGTGGATGTCGCTGCCGAACGGTTCGCCGGGGACCAGGGCCACTTGTGCCTCGTTCAGCAAAAAGGTCGCCAGGTTGGCTGCGGAGCCGATGGGCTGATCCTTCCAGCGTTTTGTGAGGACGCCGCTCACATTCGGGAAGGCATAGAACGCACCGGTCGGCATCCGGCAGGTGACACCAGGCATGGTATTGAGCCGTTCGACCATGAGACGCCGCCGCCGGTCGAATTCAGCCACCATGACGGCGGTAAACGGATTGCCCAGACGCAATGCGGCCACTGCGGCCTTTTGCGAAATGGAGCAGGGATTCGACGTGCTCTGGCTTTGAATATTGCCCATGGCGGTCAGCAAGGCTTTCGGTCCGGCGGCATAGCCGATGCGCCAGCCGGTCATGGCGTACGCCTTGGAGACCCCGTTGATCACGACGGTTCTCGCGGCGACTTCAGGGCTCAGGCTGGCGATGCTGATGTGCTGCGCCCCGTCATACAGCACCTTCTCGTAAATCTCGTCTGAAATAATGACGAGATCGTGACGCAAGGCGGCGGCGGCGATCCCCTCGAGGGTTTTTCGATCATAGGTCGCCCCGGTTGGATTGCAGGGGCTATTGACGATGATGGCTTTGGTCCGTGGCGTGATGGCGGCCTCCAGCGCCTCCGGGCTGATCGTGTATCCGTCCTGTTCCTGCGTCCGCAGAAGAACCGGCGTGGCATCATTCAGCAGCGTCTGATCCTGGTAGGAGACCCAGAAGGGCACAGGGATAATGATTTCGTCGCCCGCTTCCAGCAGCGCCTCGGCCACATTGTACAACGAATGTTTTGCCCCGCATGACACGAGGATCTGGGACTTTTCATACTGGAGTCCCTGTTCCGCCTTGAGCTTGTCGGCAATGGCGCCGCGCAGTTCATCAATGCCTGATGAGGGCGTGTACTTCGTGAAGCCTGCGCGGATTGCGGCCTCTGCTGCGGCCTTGACCGGTTCAGGCGTGTCGAAATCCGGTTCTCCGGATGCAAAATCGATGACATCGATGCCTTGTGCCGCCATGGATTTTGCGGTTGCGGTAATGCTGAGTGTGGGGGAGGGGACAATGCGTCCGACACGGGCTGCCAGTTTCATCCTTTGAAACTCCGAATTCGTTCTTGGAGCCTCCGCGCCACTTCGGGGTGCACAAAATCCTTGAGCGATCCTCCGTGGCTGGCGACATCCTTAATGATGGTGGAAGAAAGATAGGAATATTCCTCACTGGGCATCAGAAAAACCGTTTCGACGGTCTCCGCCAGTTTACGATTGACGAGTGCCATTTGAAACTCGTGTTCGAAATCCGAGATCGCCCGCAGTCCTCGCAGAATAGCATGGGCGCCGCTGCTCCGTACAAAATCCACCAGAAGCCCTTCGAAGGTCGTGACCTCCAGGTTGGGCAAATCCTTTGTGACGAGGCGGACCATCTCCAGTCGCTCCTTCGCGCTGAACAGCGGATGTTTGGACGGGTTGGGGGCAATCGCCACGATCATCTTCTCGAACATGCGGAATCCACGCCGGATGATATCGGAGTGACCATGCGTGATCGGATCGAATGTGCCGGGATAGACGGCGATCTTCATGCGTGCGGGGCGTCCTTCGGCGTCAGATGGAAGCGTGTCAGCGCGGTGTCGCCATAGTCATAGCGTTTTACTTGGGCCAGCGGCCCCAGCGTCGCGGGAATGTCGGCCTTGTTACTATGTTCGATGACTACGATGGCATCGTCGGCCAACCATCCCGGTTGCCAGTTTCCCGCCAACGACAGAACTTCCGGTGTGAGTCGATAAGGCGGGTCGCAGAAGACAATGTCGTAGGGGCCGGCCCATTGGGTGCCGCGGCGAAAAAACTGAGCGACCTGACAGGCGCAAATATTGGCAACGGCTTCCATTCCGCATTGCTGGAGATTGGAACGGACGAGGCGCAACGCTTCCCTGTCGGTCTCGACGAATGTGACATGTGATGCCCCGCGGCTAAGGGCTTCAATGCCGATCGAGCCGGTTCCGGCGTAGAGGTCCAGCACACGGGCGCCTGTGGTGCGTTCGCCAAGAATAGAGAAGAGGGCTTCTTTCACTCGGTCGGATGTGGGGCGGATGGCCTGTCCTCTGGGACCCAGCAATCGTCGGCCCCGATGAAGCCCTGCGATGACGCGCATGATCGTATTCGGGAGAGAGCCACTCGTTGTTGGCTACGAAGTGAGAGACTCTAACACAGCGTTTTTGCAGGGGTCAAGGAGATGCGAGTGAGAGGAACTGCAAGTGAGAGGAACTGCAAGAGAGAGGAACTGCAAGAGAGAGGAGCGTCTTCTCCCCGCCGCGGGGCGGGGAGCGCTGCAGACGTCACCGAAGGAGGTCCGTGTTTTGACGCGTACGGGAAGGCTCGCTATAATCGGGCGACACTGGAACTCAGTTCACGCGGGCTGAGGAGGTGGCTACACTCGGGTCGTCACACCACCACATCTCACAGAGAACGGAGCGCTGCGTCAGCCGGATCAGCGGGTCGCAACCGGTTGAGCGTCGCGTGCGGCGAGGCTCTTCCGACGGTTCGCCGAAATGGTCCGATCGATGATGGCGCCACAGTTGATGCATTTCCAGGCGTAGAAAATGAGAAAGAAATCAGAGAACCGTTCCAACATCATCATGCCTTTGCACTTCGGACATTCCATGTGTTCCTCCTGGGTGGTGACGTTCACAGCTGAACCTGCTCTCAAGCAAGAGCTGCACCAAAATGTCAAGTCTATATATTTCAATAGTTTATATGCTGGAAGCGTCATACATGAGATGAGTCAGGCGTCAAGTTGACGGCACAAAATGGTGCGGGCTGACATTTTTTTGTCGTAGAGAGCAGGCCGTGACACCAAAAAAGACAGGGCGTGGTATCGGAGAATGGCCGGAAACTGAACGTCCCCGTGAGCGGTTGCTCAGCGAGGGGGCAGCCAGTCTCTCCGACGCACAATTATTGGCGATTCTGCTACGGGTGGGTCGGCAAGACGCCTCGGCCGTCAAGGTGGGAATGGAGGTTCTGGCCCGCGTGGGCGGTATCTATGGATTGCTCCATTGCAGCGTCGAAGAACTCTGCGCCATTCCCGGGGTCGGACCGGCCAAGGCGGCGCAATTGAAAGCGGCCGTGGAAGTCGGCAAGCGTGCGGTGTCGGCTCCGTTGACGACCGGAACCCGCATCAATTCCAGCGCGGATCTCTTTAAGCACTACCACGCACGCTTGCGTGATTTGCGTCACGAGATCTTTGCCGTCGTGCTGCTGGATGCTAAGAACCAGGTCATTCGCGATGTGACCATCTCCGAAGGCAGCCTCACCCTCAGCATCGTGCACCCGCGGGAAGTGTTCATTCCAGCCATGCGGGCTTCGGCTGCTGGCGTGATCTTCCTCCATAACCATCCCAGCGGCGACCCGACGCCGAGTCAGGAAGACCGTATCTTGACGGCTCGACTGGTGTCTGCCGGCTCGCTTCTCGGCATTCAGGTGCTCGATCACGTCATTGTGGGTGACGGCCGCTACGTGAGTTTTGCCGACCAAGGATGGCTTTCGGGGGAGGCCACGCGGTCATGACTGGTTGTGGCACAGTACTGGTCTTATCAGCACACCAATACTCGATCGTCCGCGATACGAAAGGAAGGTCTCACCCACACGTCTCCCTCTAACCAGGCCCATGGTGGCCGCCGACTTACCGAAGGAGGTCATGATGAACGTTCCCCTCGCCGAATCCATCAGGAATGTGGCTGTGGTGTCGAATGTGGGATCGGGAAAAACCTCGTTTGTCGAAGCCCTCGCCTACTGTAGCGGTCACCTCTCCTCTCCGGGCTCTGTGCTCGCAGGCAACACGGTATCTGATTTCGAGCCTGAAGAAATCCACCATCGCAGTTCGTTCAATACCACCGTCGTCCGTTGCTCCTACGACGGCACCGTACTCAATCTCCTGGATACTCCTGGTGCGCCGGCTTTTGTCGCCGACGTCCGCTCCGCCCTGCGTGTGGCGGATGCGGTGGTGCTCGTGGTCAACGCGGCGACCGGCGTACGGAGCGATCTGCAACGGGTGTGGTCGTTGGTCGAGGCCGCCGAGCTTCCTTGCATGGTGTTTGTGAATGGGCTGGATAAAGAGGGAACGCAATGTGACAAAACCCTGGAGGAATTGACCGGCGAGTTGGGAATTGTGGCGGTTCCGCTGACGGTCTCGATCGGCAGTGGTCCGCAGATGAGCACGGTGGCGGATCTGCTGCAGAATCGTGTGCTGACGGTCCGGTCGGATCGTCCACAGGCAGAGGAGGGGCCGGTGCCCCCGGAGTGGCTCGACCGGGTGGCGGAGGCCAGGCGGCGTGTGACTGAACTCGTGGCCGAACAGGACGAAGTGCTACTCGAGCACTATGTGAACAACGGAGGATTGACGGACGACATGTTGGTGCAAGGCTTGCGGATCGGGGTTTGCCGTCGGACGTTGGTTCCCGTGGTGGGAGGTTCGGCGCTGCATCATAGTGGGATTCATTCGCTCCTGCATGGTGTCGTCCGCCTGCTGCCGTCACCGATCGACCGTGCCCGGTCGGTGCCATTGCATGGCGTCAGCCCGTCAGGAGACAGCGCTCCGGTCCAACGTGAACCGCGTGCGACGGCTCCGCTCTCGGCATTGGTATTCAAGACGCTCATCGATCCATTTGTCGGGCGATTGTCCTATGTGCGGGTATATTCGGGAACGTTGGAGGCAGACAGCACCGTGTACAACGCCACCAAACAGGTGCGGGAGCGAGGGGGGCACCTGTTCGCCATGTTCGGGAAAAAATATTCGCCGATCGCCCGTGCCGTGGCGGGAGACATCGTGGCGATTGGAAAGTTGAAGGACACCCTCACGGGCGATACGCTCTGCGATGAACAGGCGCCCATCCGGTACCCCGGTATTCCGGTCGTCAGGCCGGTGATGTCTTTTGCGATCGAGCCGAAATCAAAGGCGGATATTGAAAAAGTGAGTCTTGGGTTGCACAAGCTCATTGAGGAGGACCCGAGTCTTGAGTTCGTCCGTCATCTGGAAACGAAGGAAATGGTGTTGAGTGGGATGGGGCAACGGCATATCGACGTGGCGTTGGAAAAACTGCATCGCAAATATGGCGCCGATGTCACGCTGCATGCGCCCAAGATTCCGTATCGTGAAACGATCCGCAGCGTCGCGCAGGCGCAGGGGAAGTACAAGAAGCAGACCGGCGGGCATGGCCAGTATGGGGATTGCTGGTTAGAAGTCGGTCCGTTGCCGCGCGGGCAGGGATTCGAATTCGAAAACAACATCGTAGGTGGCGCCATCCCGCGTAACTTTGTGCCGGCGGTAGAGAAGGGTGTGGTCGAAGCACTACACGAGGGGCCTCTGGCTGGGTTTCCCACCGTCGATGTGCGGGTGAGCGTGTACGACGGCTCCTACCATGTGGTCGATTCGTCTGAGTTGGCATTCAAGATCGCGGGTTCGATGGGAGTGAAAAAGGCTCTGGAGGCGGCCCATCCAGTCCTGCTTGAACCGCTCATGACGCTGGAGGTGGAGGTTCCTGCAGACTGTGTCGGGGCGGTGCTTGGGGATCTCAATGCCCGGCGAGGACGGATCATCATGGTCGAGGCGAAGGGCCATCTGGAAATCGTGAAGGCCCTGGTTCCACAGGCGGAACTTCTAAATTACGCGCCGGCGCTGAACTCTCTGACCGGTGGGCAGGGGAGTTATGTGATGGAGTACGCCCAGTATGAGGAAGTGCCGAAGGAGTTGACCGGCCGAATCGTTGAGGAGCACCGAGCTGAACGCCACGGGGTCGCCACGCACTAGGCGGAGCCTATGGCGTGATCCGGCCTGTCGGTCGTGAGGCCGCTACCGATCAGCGGGTTTGAGGACGACGTAAAAGGCTCGCCCTTCGCGTAACACCCGCAAGAGGATCGTGTCGCCGCGTTTGACCTTGGTGACGGCGATGGTGAATTCTCCGACGGTGCCGGTGTCGACACGGTTCACTTCCTTGATCAGGTCGCCTTCCCGCAGGCCTTCGGCCTGGGCTAGGCTGCCGGATTCCACTTTGGAGATCAGTACGCCACGGCTTTCGTTGAGTCGAAATTTTTCCGCCAGGCCTGCCGTCAGATCCTGGACGTCGATTCCCAGTTTGAAGTCGCTTCGGCTTTGAGGCAGGGAGGCGACCACGGCGGCATCACGGCGCTCACTCAACGCGACATTCAGGTTGATCCGCTTGCCGTCTCGCACCACTTCCACCAAGGCCAGGGATCCCGGATCGAGTGCTGCAACCAGACGTGAGAGTTTGTTCGGGGTGTCGACGAGCGCACCATCGACTTTGGTGATGACGTCTCCTGGCCTGATCCCGGCAAGCGCGGCCGGATCCCGCTCAAAGACTTCGTTGACCAGCACGCCTTCGTTTTCGTCGACGCCGAATTTGCTGGCCAGATCGAGCGTCAGTGGCTGCAGGCCGACTCCTAACCAGGCACGAACCACTTTGCCCTTGTTGATCAGCTGATGCATCACCTGCTTGGCCATGTTGGACGGGATGGCGAAGCCGATGCCTTGGGCGAAGTTGATGATGGCCGTATTGATGCCGATGATATCGCCGCGCAGATCGAACAACGGGCCGCCGGAGTTGCCGGGGTTGATGGAGGCGTCCGTCTGAATAAAATTTTCATAGCGAGACAGGTTGATGTTTTCCCGCCCGATGCCGCTGACGACTCCGAGTGTGACTGTTCGGTCCAGCCCGAAGGGATTGCCAACGGCCAGCACCCACTGTCCCACCTTTACTCCCGACGAATCCCCAAAGCGGGCGGCGGGGAGGGGGTGGTCGGTGGTCACTTTGAGGACCGCCAAGTCGGTGTCCGGATCTTTCCCGATCACTTGCGCGAAGAGTTTGGTCTTATCGGAAAGGCGCACTTCGACTTCTGCGGCGTCGCCGACGACATGATTGTTGGTGATAATGTGGCCGTTGGCATCAACAATTACCCCAGAGCCGGAACCGGTGGCGTTGGGCGTGCGCTCTCCGGCATCCCGCAATCGCCCTGTGGCTTGGACGGGGAAGATACTGACGACGGACGGCTTTGCTTCCTCGGCCAGGTCTGTGATCACGGTTTGCAGTTCTTCCAGCATCCGTAACCCGGCGGATGACTTTCGCGGCGTGGATCCGCTCTCTCCTGCGGCCAGTGTCGATACGGGCATGCCGAGCAGCCACCCGGCAAAACCAAGTCCGAGAACGGTCATGGTGGAAAACAAGGATGGTGTCTTCATGGTCTGGCAAGCTCCGAGAGCGATCCTTCCGCACGGTCGCTCTTCGTCAGGATACCAGAATGTTGCGCAGGAGCGAAAGCGTGGCCGTGATCAGGCGGTCTTTGAGGCGGCCGGGCGTTGAAAATACGGAAGCCAGTGGGTCAGGTCGTGGCGCAGGCCCACCAGGATGACGATATCATCCGGTCTGAGCGTCATGGCATCGGAGAGGGGGAGGAGGAATGGACCGCGAAACACGGCGGCGATGTGGGTCGTGGGCGGTAGGTCGAATTCACCGATCGGATGGCCGATGACCGGTGCTCCGCGTACCACCACGACGCGCTCGATCGCGGCATCCCGCAGGCCTAACTCCCGCTGCATCGTCAGCAGGTCTTCGTGAGCCAGTTCAATCTTGAGCTCGCGAATCTGGCGTTCGACCAGCTGCAGGGCCCCGCGTTGTCCCTTGATGCGTTCAGCGGCCACCCGGACGATATCTTCCAGCGGCCCTGGATCGGAAGGAGATTGCGCATGAAACCCTCCCGCAGGTGCTGAGGCTGCCGTGGCAATGCGCTGGCCGACGTGCTGATGAATGGTATGGATTTGGTGCAGAATCGTCGTGGCTTGCCCATGCAGCCGGAGCACGTGGACCTTGCGATTGACCCGTTCTGCGATGGCCACAATCGTCTCATAGAGCGCGCTGCCGGTCAGGGAGAGTTCTTTGCGGATACGAGCCAACAGCTCGAAAGACAGCATGGCAATAATGTCCGATAAGATATATTATGTCAACTAACTCGTCCGATTCGAGATTCCGTGCCGCTCCACAGACGAACGAGATTGTCCTTGTGTCTCGCCCAGATCAGCAGACTCACGACACAGGAAAACCCGATAAAGAGCCAGGAGCGATGGAAAAGCAATGACACGAACGGAAACATCGCGAACGCGAACAGTGCGCCTCCCGAAGAATACTTCCATAGGAAGACGGCGCCGATCCAGAGCCCCATCAGTGTGAGTCCAATCCACGGTGCGACGCCCAAGGCCGCACCCAACGCGGTCGCGACGCCCTTCCCGCCCTTGAAGCCAAGGAACATCGAATGGAGATGGCCGATGATCGACGCCAGGGCGACCCCCAATACCGCCGCCTCTTGGTGCAGGAGCACCGTGGCCACCCACCCTGCCAGCCAGCCCTTTCCAATGTCGCCGATCAGGGTCAGCACGCCGGCTTTCTTGCCGCTCACGCGCAGGACATTGGTGAACCCGACATTCTTGCTGCCTGCTGATCGTGGGTCGACCGCGCCCAGCAGGCGGGACACCACCACGCCGAAAGGAATCGACCCCAGAAGATAGCCGAAGAGGATGAGGAAACCGATGAGCCAGGGACTGTCCATCAATGGTTGACCGGATCGTCGATTACCGGCATGTGCCGGCGCGAGCGACTATAGACCCTTCGTCCCGATCTGACGCCAGAAACTCCACACATACTGCGCGCCCGACACATAGCCTAGGATGAGGGACAGATACAAGGTGACGATGCCGGCCAAGTGCAGGTTGCCGATGGCTTCCACCACCGTTCCTTCCAGCAGGAGGAGGACGATGGCGATGACCTGCAAGGCCATTTTGTATTTGCCGGTGACCTCGGCCGACATGATCAATCCTTCAGATGCGGCGATCGCCCGCAACCCGGTCACGGCCACTTCGCGGGCGATGATCAGAATGGCCACCAGCGCGCTGACGCGATCGACTTGCACCAGGAGAATCAAGGCAGACAAGACCAGCAGCTTATCCGCAATGGGATCGAGGAGCCGTCCGAGTTTCGTGATCTGGCCGGTCTTTCGTGCGACATAGCCGTCCAGCAGGTCCGTGACTGCTGCGACGACGAACACCAACGCGGCCGCCAGGGATCGATCCGGTGTGGGGTCGAGGAGAAGCATGACGAACACCGGGATCAAGAGAATGCGGACGAGCGTCAGCACGTTGGGCAGATTAATATTACTTTCCTGCCCTGCCGATCGCATCAACACCAGTCCGGCTTCTTTCCAGCCTTCTCCCATGGTCTCTTTCGTCCGTTTCCTTGAGGCCTTCCTTATACAATGCCGTGTTTGAGCAGGTCATGCAAGTGAATCACCCCGGCAAGGCGATTCGGCGGTTCGATGACCACCAGCGCGGTGATCGAAAAACGTTCCATCAAGGCGACGGCCGTCGTGGCCAGTTCGTCCGGGCCGATGGTTTTCGGGGTGCGGCTGGCCAGGTCGCCGGCCGTGACGTGGCTGAAGTCCCCGCCGGCCTGAATGAAGCGCCGCAAGTCGCCGTCGGTGACGATTCCATAGAGCGCACCCTTCGCATTGACGACGGTCGTCAGTCCGAGTTTCTTCGAGGTCATCTCCAGGATCGTATCTGCTCCCGACACCTCGGCGCGCACGCGCGGCAAGTGTTCGCCATGCTGCATGAGATCGCGCACCTTCACCAGCAATCGCCGCCCCAGGCTGCCGCCGGGATGGAATTGCGCAAAATCGTCGTGCTTGAACCCGCGTTTTTGCAGCAGCGCCACGGCCAGGGCATCGCCCATGGCGAGGGTGGCGGTGGTGCTGGCCGTCGGGGCCAGACCCAGCGGGCAGGCCTCTTCATCCACGGAGACATCCAGTGCCACATCGCTGTTTTTCGCGAGTGTCGAATTCATCTTTCCGGTCATGCCGACGACGGGCACATTCATTCGTTTGACGAAGGGCAGCAATTGCAGCACTTCCTGCGTCTCTCCGCTGTTGGAAATGGCGATGAGCACATCACGCCGTGCGAGCATGCCGAGATCCCCGTGGACTCCTTCGGCCGGATGCAGAAAGAACGAAGGCGTCCCGGTACTGGCCAGGGTAGCCGCAATTTTCTGGCCGATGAGGCCGGATTTCCCCATGCCCGAAATGACGACTTTCCCCTGGCACTCGTAGAGCAGCGTCACGGCTCTCGCGAACCGCTCATCCAGACGGGCTTTGAGATCGAGCACCGCGCGCGCTTCGATATCGAGGACGCGAATCCCCTCGCGCACGCTCGCATCGCCTTTGGCAGAACGCACGGCGGATGTCCTGGTCTTGCCTGTTACCGGACCGGTTGTGTGGCGGCTGCGTCGCATATACGTAATACCCGTTCAAGGAGTGAATGAAGCGCATGAAGTGGAACCATGTTGGGTCCATCGGACAGGGCGGAATCGGGATCCGGATGCACTTCCATGAAAAACCCGTCGCAGCCGGCTCCTGCCGCCGCGCATGCCAAGGGTTCGACGAATTCACGCTGGCCGCCGGATTTGGTGCCGCCCCCGCCCGGCAGCTGCACGCTATGGGTGGCATCGAAGACCACCGGATAGCCGAAACGGCGCATGATGGGAAACGAACGCATGTCGACGACCAGATTGTTGTAGCCGAAGGAAGATCCGCGCTCCGTCAGGACAATCCGGTGGTTGCCGGCATCCTCCACCTTCTTGATGGCATTCCCCATTTCCGGCGGCGACAGGAATTGCCCTTTCTTGATGTTCACGACTTTGCCGGTCTTTGCGGCAGCGATCAACAGGTCGGTCTGTCGGCAGAGAAACGCAGGAATCTGCAGGATGTCGACCACCTGCCCGGCCTCGGTCGCCTGATCCTCTGTGTGCACGTCGGTCAAAATCGGGACACCGATCTGTTGCTTGATCTTGGCCAGGATGGCAAGTCCCTTCTCTAATCCAGGTCCGCGAAAAGACGAGATGGAGGTGCGATTGGCTTTATCGAAGGACGACTTGAACACGTAGGGCATGCCGAGCGATGTAGTGATTTCCGCGATGCGTCCCGCCGTGTCCATGGCGAGCTGCTCGCTTTCAATCACGCAAGGTCCGGCGATCAAAAACGGACGATGGCCCGCCCCGATCTTAAATTGTCCCAAATCAACTTCGTACGCCATAATCTCCGAGTTATTGATGGTCCATGGGAGGCTCAAACTGATCTTTCAGCAAGGCCGCAGACGAGGCAGAACCGCAGGCGTAGCGGAGCTACGTCGAGGATTGTGCCGAGTCGAGAACGCCGATGAAAGGCAGTTTCAGCCTCCCTTACTCAATGGCCGCATTTGCGGCGTAGTGCCGCCCCGACAAATCCACTAAACAAAGGATGCGGGTGATGCGGCCGCGACTTGTATTCCGGATGAAACTGCGTCGCCAGGAACCAGGGATGGTTCTGCAGTTCAACGATTTCAACCAGGCGCCCATCCGGCGACAGGCCGCTCAGAATCAGTCCTTGTGCCGTCAATTGCTCGCGATAGGCATTATTGAATTCATACCGGTGGCGATGCCGCTCGCGCACTTCGCTGACGCCGTACATTTTTTGCGCCAGCGTGCCCTCTCCCAAGGTACAGGCGTAGGCGCCCAGGCGCATCGTGCCGCCCTTGTCGTTGACGGATTGCTGGTCGGACATGAGATGAATGACCGGATGCGGCGACTGCGCATCGAACTCCGCGCTGTTCGCGCCGTTGAGTCCGGCGACATTGCGCGCAAACTCGATGGTCGCGCACTGCATGCCCAGACACAGACCGAGGAATGGAATCTGATGTTCCCGCGCATACTGGATGGTGACAATCTTGCCTTCGATCCCGCGTGAGCCGAACCCGCCGGGAATGAGAATGCCGTCCGCCTCGCGCAGGATTCGCTCCGTCCCCTGCCGTTCGACGTCTTCGGATTCGATCCACGTCACGTTGACGCGGGTTTCATGGTCGATCCCGCCGTGCACCAGGGCCTCCGCCAAGCTCTTATAACATTCTTTCAGTCCGGCATATTTTCCGACGAGCGCGATGGACACTTCATGCTTGGGATGCTTGATCTTCTGCACCATCGCATCCCATTCGCGCAGATTGGGCGGCCCGGTTTCAAGCTTCAACTGCCGTACGATCAGTTCATCCAACCCTTCCTTGCGGAAAACGATCGGCACTTCGTAGATGGTCTCGACATCCTTGGCCGTGATGACCGCATCTTTCTCGACGTTGCAAAACATGGCGATCTTCGCCTTGAGTTCCGGCGGAAGGTAGCGATCCGTGCGGCACAGCAGAATGTTCGGTTGAATACCGATTTCGCGCAGCTTGTTGACGGAATGCTGGGTCGGTTTGGTTTTCAACTCACCGGCGGCGCCGATATACGGGACGAGGGTCAGGTGCACGTAGAGCACATTGTCCCGCCCCACGTCGTAGGGAATCTGCCGAATGGCTTCCAGAAACGGCAGGCTTTCGATGTCGCCCACCGTGCCGCCGATCTCCACGATCGTGACGTCCATGCCTTGTGAGGTGCGCATGATACATTGCTTGATCTCGTCGGTGACATGCGGCACCACCTGCACCGTTCCGCCCAGATAATCACCCCGCCGTTCCTTCGTGATAACCGAGTGATAGATCCTGCCGGTCGTGTAGTTGTTTTCGCGCGTCAGCGTCAGCGAGGTGTAGCGTTCGTAATGCCCCAGGTCGAGATCGGTCTCTGCCCCGTCTTCGGTGACGTAGACCTCGCCGTGCTGGTAGGGATTCATGGTCCCGGGGTCGACGTTGATGTAGGGGTCGAGCTTCAAGAAGGTGATTTTCAACCCGCGGCTTTCCAGCAGATTCCCAATGGACGCAGACGCCAGTCCCTTTCCGAGCGACGAGACGACACCCCCGGTGACAAAGATCAGCTTGCTCATCGTGGCACCTTCTTGTGAATGCGGCCAATAGTCATGGTTGAGTGCTCCCCGGTCCGCTCGTCTGGGCGCGAAGTTGCGCGAGGGCCACGGGTACGTCCTCGGGGCTATCGATGCGCAACGACGCATGAGAGGTCTCCCAGACGCGAATCCGGATTCCGTTCTCCAGTGCGCGTAGCTGCTCCAGTTTTTCCGCCTCTTCCAGAATCCCGGTCGGTAAGGCCGTCAGGCGCGCGAGGGTCTCGCGCGTGTAGATATACAGACCCAGGTGAATGAAATGTAATCCCGGCACGGCCGACCGTTTTGGATCGTCGCGCACCAGCGGGATCGGCGCTCGCGAAAAATAGAGGGCATGGCCTTCCCGGTCGGTCGTCACTTTGACCACCCCGGGGTTGTGTAGGTCTGCATCGCTGTCGATCCGTCTTTTTAACGTCCCCATTGGTGCGTCGCTTGTCAGAAATGGTTCCACCAGGTCCGTGATCAGGTCGGGATGGAGAAGAATTTCGTCGCCTTGCAGGTCGACGAAACACCCGCCGGTTCGAGATTGTGCGACGGCGGCTACGCGATCTGTGCCGGTACGATAGGGCTCGGTCATGATAAGCACCTTCCCCCCGAATTGCTCAACGGCGGCCTTGATGCGCTCGTCATCCGTGGCAACCAGCACCTCGTCCACCACGCGGCAGGCCTTGGCCTGTTCATACACATGTTGGATCATCGGCTTGCCCATCAGTTCGACCAGGGGCTTGCCCGGAAATCGAGAAGATCCGTAACGGGCAGGAATGACCACCGTAACCGGACGTTTCACGTCAGTTCTGCCCCAAGGCATCGGTCAACTGCGCAGCGGTGACGGTGGCGGTGCCGATCATGCCGACGACAACTCCGGCCGCTTGATTGGCGAGTATGGCCGCTTCTCGCATGTTGGCGCCGGTCGAAAGGGCCAAGGCCAGGGTCCCGACGACTGTGTCGCCGGCTCCCGTCACGTCATAGACCTGCCGGGCACGTGTCGGAATATGCCAGTGGTCGCCATGGCTCTGGTAGACACTCATGCCTCGCTCACCTCGTGTGACGAGTACGGTTTGGCACCCCAATCGTTGGCGCAGAACCATCCCGGCTTTGTTGATCGTCTTATCATCCTCCCCTTGCACGCCGGCCGCTTGGGTGGCCTCGAGATGGTTGGGGGTGACGACCGTCACGCCCTTGTAATAGCTGAAATGCTCCACCTTGGGATCGACGACAATGGGGATCTTGCGCTGTCCCGCCAAACGAGTCAACTCGGTCATCAGCGAGGCCGTGACGACGCCTTTGGCGTAATCGGAGACCACCAGGCAGGACAGTTCCTTCAGCCGTGATTCGACGTACCGGAGGATCCGACGTTGCAGAAGGCTGGAGAGTTCGTTCCGGCGTTCCACGTCGTAGCGGACGATTTGTTGGTTGTGAGCAACGACGCGTGACTTCCGTGTGGTCGGCCGGCTCTGATCGATAATGACTCCGCCGCGACCCTGGCGGCGGCCACCCAATTCTTTCAACAGCAGCCGTCCGCTCTCGTCCGCTCCGATGACCCCGCAGATATCCGCTTGGCCGCCCAGCGCGAGAATGTTGTTGAAGACGTTGGCCGCACCGCCGAGCTTGAGTGATTCTGATTCGACGTGGACCACCGGCACGGGGGCTTCCGGAGAAATTCTGCTGACTCGTCCCCACACGTAGTGATCCAGGATCAAGTCCCCGATGACCAGCACGCTGGCCTGCGGGAAGCGCTGGATATACGTGCTGAGTGCGACCTGATCCACCATCGGATCTTCGCTTCCCTGCCCGCTCCACGGACCGGTTTGTCCGGACCGTCCTACTGGATGGCTTTTCCTAACCTTTCCCATCGTACCCATTCCGTCCACGATCCTTGGCCGCTCCACGACCAGTAAATGCGAAACGCTTTGCCGCGCACCTTCTCCGTGCGCACATAGCCCCAGAACCGACTGTCGAGACTGTGATCCCGGTTGTCTCCCATCACGAAGTACGCATCCTCCGGTACCGTCACCGGGCCGAAATTATCGCGCGGGCTGATGTGCCCGTCATGGATGGGTGGATCGGTGTGTTGCGTGAAGGCCTTATCCTCGAACGGCGTCCCGTTGATATGGACGACCTTGTTGCGCACCTGAATCGTGTCGCCAGGCAGCCCGATCACGCGCTTGATGAAGTCCTTGTCTTCATCTTCGGGAAATCGAAATACGATGATGTCGCCGCGCTGGATCGAACCGAACGGAATCACGGTTCGCGAGGAATAACAGGTGACCGGAGGAAAGCCCGGTTGAAACTTGCAGTCGGTGGGCCACTGGAGGCCATAGGATAACTTGCTGACGAGGATATGATCCCCGACCAGGAGGGTGGGAATCATCGAACCGGATGGAATTTTGAACGCCTGCACCACGAACACGCGGATCGCGAACGCGAGCAACATCGCGATGATGATCGCCTCTGCGTATTCGCGTAGGATCGACTTGTGGGCCGGTTGCTCAGCCACGACGAGGCGTGCTTCGTTGGTCGTCTGTTCGGTGGGAGTGGGCGTCGTGTGGTCGTTCGTCGCGGGAACCTCATCGGGACGAGCATTGGGATCGACGCTCATTCCTCGCCCACCTTCAGGATGGCCAGAAACGCTTCCTGTGGGACTTCCACGCGTCCCACCGCCTTCATGCGCTTTTTGCCTTCCTTCTGCTTCTCCCACAGTTTGCGTTTGCGGGAAATGTCGCCGCCGTAACATTTGGCCGTGACATTCTTCTTGATGGCGCCGATGGTTTCGCGGGCGATGATTTTATTGCCGATGGCCGCTTGAATGGCGATCTCGAACATTTGTTTGGGAATAAGTTCCTTCATCTTCTCGGCGACCTGGCGCCCGCGCTGATAGGCCCGTTCCTTATGGGTGATAAACGAGAGCGCATCGACCGGCTCGCCGTTGAGCAAAATGTCCAGCCGCACCAGTTCGGACTCGCGGTAGCCGAGGAGTTCATAATCGAGCGACGCATACCCCTGGGTCTTGGATTTGAGCTTGTCGTAAAAATCCAGGATGACTTCGTTGAGCGGCAATTCATAGGCGATGACCACACGAGTGGGATCCAGGTAGTGAATGCTTCGCTGAATACCCCGCCGCTCCTGACACAGTTGCAACAACGTCCCGAGGTACCGTTCCGGCGCAATCAGCGTGGCCAGAATGAAGGGTTCCTCGAAGGACTCAATCGAACTCGGCTCGGGCAGGTCTGCCGGGTTGTTGAGCTCCAACACGTCGCCGCTGGTGGTGAGGATCCGGTAGATGACGGTGGGCGCGGTCGTGATCAGCGTCAGCCCGTATTCCCGCTCCAGCCGCTCCTGAATAATTTCCATATGCAGCAGACCGAGGAACCCGCAACGAAATCCGAAGCCGAGCGCCAACGAGGTTTCCGGCTCGTAGATAAATGAGGAATCGTTCAGTCGCAATTTGAGCAAGGCATCGCGCAGATCTTCATAGCGTGCGGTGTCCGTCGAATAGAGTCCGCAAAAGACCAGTGGCTTCACTTCCTTGTAGCCGGGAAATGGCTGGTCTGTCGGGCGGGCGGCATCGGTTAAGGTGTCGCCGATCTTCACGTCGGCCACTTCCTTCATGTTGGCGCAGAGATAGCCGACCTCTCCCGTCAGGAGTTGCGTGCCCTTCGTTCGTTTCGGCGTGAATTGCCCGACTTCCGTCACCTCGAACAAGCGGTCATTCGACATCACCTTGATTTTCATGCCCGGGCGCACGGACCCGTCGATGATGCGGGTCAGCACGATCACGCCCTGATAGTTATCGAACCAGGAATCGAAGATCAGCGCTTTGAGCGGGCGAGTCGGGTCCCCGGACGGTGGCGGAATGCGTTTGACGATGGCCTCGAGCACTTCCGGAACGCCGAGTCCCTCCTTCGCGCTCACGAGCATGGCATCGGTGGCATCCAACGTCAGCACGTCGGAAATCTGTTGCTTGGTGCCTTCGACGTCGGCGCTGGCAAGATCGATCTTATTGATGACCGGGATGATGGTGTGGTGGTTGCCCATGGCCAGGTTCACGTTGGCGATGGTCTGGGCCTGAACACCTTGTGTCGCATCGACCAGCAGGAGCGATCCCTCGCACGCCGCGAGACTTCGCGAGACTTCGTACGTGAAGTCGACGTGCCCCGGCGTATCGATCAAATGCAGTAAATAGGTCTTCCCGTCCTGAGCCTTGTAGCGGATGGCCACGGCATGAGCTTTGATGGTGATACCACGCTCACGCTCCAGGTCCATCGCGTCGAGGATCTGCTCCTTCGCTTCCCGGGCAGTCACTGCGCCAGTTGCGTCAAGGAGCCGGTCGGCGAGGGTCGATTTACCGTGATCGATATGGGCGATGATCGAGAAATTTCGGATGAGACTTTGCAAATCCTGGCTCATGTTCCCCAAAATCGATTCATTATAGTGACCGCCTCTAACGTTGTCAAAGAAATCGCCCGCCGGTATAATCCGCGCGCGGCGCGGCGTTTCACATCGAACAGTCCCCTGCCGCGCGATCACGGCGACACCCCGCATCATTCACATGACACGTCCATCCAAACGTCTGCCGCTTGCTGCCTGGGATCATACGTATCTCTGGCACCCGTTCACGCAGATGCAGGAATGGGAGGCGGATGCACCTGTGATCATTGCACAGGGCAAGGGGTCGTACCTCATTGATACGGAGGGACGGAAATACCTGGACGGTACGTCGTCCGTCTGGGTGAACCTCCATGGGCACCGGCATCCGGTGCTCGATCGCGCACTCACGGCGCAGCTCAAGCAGATCGCACACTCGACGTTCCTCGGTCTCTCCAATCCTCCGGCGATTCGCCTTGCGAGGGAGCTGATCCGGATTGCGCCGAAGGGGCTTCGCCGCGTGTTTTATTCCGACAACGGTTCGACGGCGGTGGAAATAGCGCTCAAGATGGCGGTGCAATACTGGCAACAGGCACAGCCGGCAGCGGGACCGAAACAGTCCTTTGTGCATTTAAAAATGGCCTACCACGGCGACACGATCGGTGCGGTCAGTGTGGGCAACATTGAACTCTTCCACGGGCGGTTCAAACCGCTGCTTTTCCCCACGCATCAGGTCGAGCCGCCCTACTGCTATCGCTGCCCGCTGGGACGCACCTACCCTGCTTGTGACATGGCCTGCATCGACCCGCTCGAAGCGCTGCTGAAGACTCGACATCGAGAATTGGCAGGCGTGATCCTCGAACCGCTCGTGCAGGCGGCGGCCGGGATGATGGTGGCCCCGCCCGGGTACTTGGCACGCGTACGCGAGCTCTGCACCACGTACAAGGTGTTGCTGATCGTCGATGAAGTGGCGACCGGATTCGGACGGACCGGCAAGATGTTTGCGTGCCAGCACGAGGGGGTGACACCTGACCTGATGGCGATCAGCAAGGGGCTGACGGGCGGGTATATGCCGTTGGCTGCCACGTTGACTACCGAGGAAGTGTATCGTGCCTTCCTCGGCCGCTATGACGAATGGAAAACGTTTTTTCACGGCCATAGCTACACCGGAAATCCTCTGGGGTGCGCCGTCGCCCTGGCCAATCTGGAGATTTTCAAACGAGAGCAGACCCTCACACAGGTACGGAAGAAATCGCGCTTGCTGGCTCGACTCTTACAGCCTTTAGCCGAGTTGACGCATGTGGGCGACATTCGCCAACGCGGATTCATGGTCGGCATCGAGTTCGTGCAGGATCGGCATACCAAAACTCCCTATCCGCTCGAACATCGCATGGGGCATCGTGTGGCGCAGGCCTGCCGGCTCCGTGGACTCTTGCTGCGGCCGCTCGGCAACGTGATGGCGCTGATCCCTCCCCTCTCCATCACACCTCGGGAACTCACCAGGATGGTGGCAATTTTGTACAGTGCGATTCGCGAGACGACCGAGAATTTTCCCGCCTCCACGTAGAACTGCTTGTCTTTTGCGCTGATTTCCGCTCGCGAGCCGCCTTCACTACGTGTTCACACTGGAACAGGGCCTCGACGTGTTTTGTGCAGCGTCGGGGCCTCGCCGAAAGCTGAAAATCAGGTGCTACACTTGATTTTATGCTGCGTTACGCACTGGCCCCGGCGAGCACGATTTCATGACGACCCGTCGGATGATTCGGGTCCTGTGTCTGTTTCTGTTCCTGCCCTCATCACTCTGGGCCGAAGACCAGCACCAGTCGGAGCTCCTGCTTCAGCGCATACAATTCAGCGACACGGCCCGGGAATCAGGCGCCTCCGCGATTCCGTATTCGATCGCCTCCCCGGTCTTGCATACGTCCTTTCACGCGACGTCATTTGCACCGCCGGAGACATCTACCAGATTGAAAGATCTGGTGCCCGACTCTGACCGTCCTCAAACCAAAGGTGTCGGCGCCAATTCCACCTGGCTCAAGGGCCATCTGACGGCAGAAGGTGAAGTCGCGAACAATGCGACCAATGACGCGGGCATGAGCACCCGCATCGATCGGCGCGATGACGGGGCGACACGCATGGTGCGCATGGGGTTGACCGGCATCAACGGGCCGATGCGTTATGGCATCACGTATCGATCGGCGGGGAAGGCGTTCTTCAACTCGCCGGACCAGACGGTTCGGGAAATGTGGGCGGAATGGGGGCTGGGCATTGCCAAGCTGCGCAGTTCGTCCGGACAGACCTGGAACAATGTGGATCTGGATCCGACCCGGCCCCGTATTCAACAGAACGTTAACCGGGTCGGGATCGCATTGGTGAAGCCGGCGTGGCCGGAATTCAGCCTCACCTATGCGCGCAGCGCCATGGCCAGCAATTTCACCCCCACCGGGATAAGCCAGCAGCGGAGCCAAAGTAACAGCATGGAGGCGGCTCTTGCCTATACCGGGCTGACCTGGAATGCTCGGGTGTCATCGAGCTACATCCTGACCAGCGATGAGATGCGGGGCGGTGCAGAATCGACGACGTTTGCCCAAACTCTGATCGCAACTTATCGACCGCTCAATACCTTAACCTTCGCTCCGACGCTCAGCTACCGCTCGGAAACGCAGAGGTGGTCGGGCGCCAAGATTCAAACCCCGACAGCGTCGGTGTCATTGCTGTACAAACAGAGTCATCGGTTGCTGGTCAGTGCGGCAGGCGGATACACGAGCACGAAGTCGAGCGATGGCCTCATTGGAACGGAGAGCATTGTGGGGCGGGGGATGTGCGCGTTTAACCTGAACCCGATCTACGGCCACCCGACGACGTTGTCCTTGGAGGCGTCCTACACCAACACAACGAATCGGACGGTCGCCGGGGTTGATACCGAAGACCTTTCAGGCTTGGTCCGGATTCTCGTCGCGGCGCTTTAAGTCGCGCAGTTCCTTCCTGCGTCGCTAGGCCCCTTCGGTTGCCGAGTCCCCTTCAACCAGATGGCTCAAGGACGACGGGCTAAGCAGAATTCGCTCTCCCGTGGTCACGCCCTCACGAATCGTCACCTGATTGTCGGTGACGCTGTCGATGGTGATGGCGCGATCTTCCAGCCGGCCGTTGTCCTTCTGCACCACAATCCACTGTTTTCCGGATCGTTCCAACACGGCCTGTTTGGGAATGACGATTTTGGGGCGCATGGTATGGCCCGCGATGGTCAGGCGTGCAAACATCTCCGGTTTCAAGCGCCGATCCTGGTTCGGGACGGATGCGCGGATTTTGATGGTCCTGGTTGCCGGGTCTACCACATCTCCGATGACGGCAATTTTCGCCGGGAATTCAATGCCGGGATAGGCCTCTACGGTCATCGCTGCGACCGTACCGACCCGAATTCCCGACAAGTCATGTTCGTAGACATCAGCCACCACCTGCAACCGGTCGAGATTCGCCACGGTGAACAACGGGGTGTCCGTCCCTGCTCCGACGATTTGTCCCGGTGTCACGGCGCGCTCCACGACCGTTCCCGTCAACGGGCTGCGTAATTCAAACCGTGAGGTGATTTGCTGTTGGGCTAGTGGTTTGCTGAGTTCGGCGGCCGGCACGCGCAGCGAGAGGAGCCGCTCCTTCGCCTGTTTGAATTCGGCCCGTTCGCGGTTCAGGTCGTTCTCCGCATGCTCAAGATCCTTGCGGGACATCGCTTGGGCGTCGTACAGATCCTTCGTCAATTCAAAGTTTCGCTCGGCGAGCCCCCACTCAGAAATTTCTTCGACATAGGCGGCATAGGCCCGTGCGATGTCGGCGGCATCGATGACCATCAGCACGTCCCCGGCTTTCACGGCCTGGCCGAGTTTGACCCGCACATCCAGCACCGGTCCCTGGAGAGGAGAGGAAATTTTCGAGTAACCATCCTCGGAATAGGTGACGCGGGCAGGCAGGGTCAGGGCCGGGAGCGAGGGTGAGGCATCGATGCGTAAGGTCTGCAGGTCAACCTGGCGATCGGCGGCAGCGGGCTGCACAGTCTGTTTGGCTGAAGGCGTGGGGGCGTCCGGTTGGCTACAGGCCGTCAGGGCGAGGCCAACCAAGATGATCTGCAGATGGCGCAAGGGTCGTTTCATAGCATTTCGTGTCTACGTTCTTGTATATCGGTTATTTCGTCAGCTAGCTCCACCGGCGAACGTTTCCGGGCGTTTGTCGGGAGTCTTCTGCTAGGAAGATTCGCGAGGGGGACACTCCTCCTGGTCGTCGGCAATTGGTTCTGAAGTGAAGGGTATTTCCGACAGGGGCGCTCCTGCGAGCGCACAGCCACACTCCCTTGTAGGAATACCGGCAGTTCCCATCAAAAAGAGGCCACAGAAAGCACGCTTTGAGAACCTAACTCATTAAAACATCGACGACTTTCAGCTGTCAATTAAGGAGGATCGGCAGGAGCGGGCTGCCCCTGGTAGTGAAGAATGGGGCTGGGTTAACAGAGTTCGATCCGCGCGCCGCGCGCGAGGTTCAACCGGTCCGCCGCGCGGCCTTCCTTCAGGAAGACTTCCACGTATCCGTTGCTGTTGATGAGCGCGTGTGGGCTGTCCGTCGATCCTTCGGCGTAGGTTCGGACAAGTCCATCGATGGTGATGCCGCCGATGCGGATCAACGGCTCGGAGCGTTTCGACACGCCGCGAACTTCACGAATATGGTACGAGGTGAGGTTGGAGATCACGTTACCGAAGCGGTCGATGTAGACAATCTCCCCTGTCATCAGATGTTTATCCCACCCTGGCTCTGTGATCGGCAGGCGTTCATAATTCGGCACAATCCGGCCGAATGAACCGAGCGGCTGTCCCTTCGTCAACCAGGCTGCCGCCGGCGCGAAGAGGTCGCGTCCATCAAACGTTGCGCCTTCGGAGTCCAAGCGGTACTGCCGGTTTTCCAGGTGTCGGACCTCGACCCCGGTTTCCTCCTGACAGACGTGAGTCAGGATCCCGTTGTCGGGTCCGAGAAAACAGTACCGCGACGAGGTCACGAGCAGCGGCCGGCGCGTCGTGCCGACGCCAGGGTCGACCACCGCGACATGGATGGTGCCATCCGGGAAATAGCGATAGCAGGATTTCAACAGGTATGCAGCATCCGCCACATCATGCGGCGTCACGCGGTGAGTGAGGTCGACGATCTGCGCCTGCGGGTTGATGTTGAGGATGACGCCCTTCATGCTGGCCACGAAGTAATCGCGGTCGCCGAAATCCGTCAGTAGCGTGATGAGTGGAATCGTTACCGGCATGATGTGCGTAAGACCGAACGCGTGAAGGCGCGCTGGGCCGGCGTGCGGAACGCTGAGGCGATGAGCCGTGGCATCGCGACTAGATTTCCTCGAAGCGAATTTCCATCACTTCATACTCGACGATTTTGGCCGGTGTTGTCACTTCCACCAGATCCCCGACCCGTTTGCCGATCAGCGCCCGGCCGACAGGCGATTGCACCGAGATACGGGAAAACTTGAGGTCCGCTTCATCCTGCCCCACGAGGGTATACTGTTTTTTGGCCTGCGCTTCCTGTTCGATCAGCACCACAGTGGCGCCGAACACCACGGTGTCACTGGTACGGCCGGCGATGTCAATGATACGGCAGTCGGCCAACTTGCCCTTCAACTCGGCCAATCGGGCCTCGATGAATCCCTGGCGTTCCTTCGCCGCATCGTATTCGGCGTTCTCGCTCAGATCGCCATGCGCGCGGGCTTCCGCGATCGCCTCAATGACGCGCGGTCGTTCCACCTTGTGCAGTCGGTCCAATTCGGCCTTTAGCGCTTCATATCCTTTTCTCGTGATCGGTGTCGGCATATCTTCCCCCCGATGACCAGTGAAACCGGTGTCCTGAACTGCGAGTCGCTCTGCCGACTCACATCCAGGCGGGACCTCATTCAGCCGGAGGCCGCCCCGGTACGTCTTGGCGCAAGCCTGTTTGCCCGCGCTCCGCTTAATTTACCCGGTGATACTCCTGCAAGGCTCGAATGGCAAGTCCCTTTTTCAGCAGGGCTTCAATTCCCATCACGGCAGCCAGCGCACCTCGCATCGTTGTGTAATAGGGCACACCCTTGTGCAGGGCCTCTCGCCGGATGGAGAGCGAGTCGGTTTGCGCGGACGCCGTCCGCACGGTATTGACCACCAGGGCCACCTCGCCGTTCTTGATATGGTCGACAATATGCGGCCGCCCCTCCTGCACCTTGTTGACGACGTCCACCTGCATCCCCTGCTCGGTCAGATACGCCGCCGTTCCCGAGGTGGCGGTGATCCGGAACCCCAGCGCAACCAACCGTTGGGCGACATCGCAAGCCCCGGCCCGATCCTCACTCTTGACGCTCAGAAACGCGGTGCCGGATGTGGGCAGGATGGCGCCGGCCCCGGCCTGAGATTTGACGAACGCCCACCCAAAGTCGCTGTCGATGCCCATGACTTCCCCGGTGGATTTCATTTCCGGGCCGAGCAGCACGTCGACTCCGGCGAATTTCGTAAACGGGAACACCGCTTCCTTCACCGAGAGATGCGTCGGTGTGGGGGCCGTCGTGAAATGCAATTGCTGCAGCGACTTCCCTACCATCACCTTCATGGCCAGCTTGGCCAGGGGGACGCCGATGGCCTTGCTCACGAACGGCACCGTGCGTGAGCCACGCGGATTGACCTCCAGCACGTAGATGGTCTGATCCTTGACGGCGAACTGGGCATTCATCAGCCCGATGACCCCCAGTTCAAGCGCCAGTGCGGTCATCTGCCGGCGGATTTCTTCGATCGTCGCGGAGTCCAACGTATAAGGCGGCAGGGAGCAGGCCGAATCGCCCGAGTGCACGCCCGCTTCCTCGATATGTTCCATGATGCCTGCGACGACCACCGTGGTGCCGTCGGAAATCGCGTCGGCATCGACCTCGATCGCATCTCGTAAATACTTATCGATCAGCACCGGATGTTGGGCTGAGGCTTTGACCGCGGAATTCATGTACTGCAGCAGGCCGGGTTCGTCATAGACGATTTGCATCGAGCGTCCGCCCAGAACGTAGGAAGGCCGCACCATCACGGGATAGGTGATCTCCGCCGCGATCTTCAATGCCTCCTCGACGGAATGGGCCATGCCGCTTTCCGCCTGACGCAAACCGAGCTTGTCGAGCAACTCACGGAACCGGGCGCGGTCCTCCGCGCGATCGATCGCGTCGGGGCTGGTTCCCAGAATGTTCACTCCGGCGCGCGACAGGGAGAGCGCGAGTTTCAGGGGCGTCTGCCCGCCGAATTGGAGTACGACACCCATGGGTTGTTCCCGCTCCACGATATTCAGCACATCCTCCTCCGTGAGCGGCTCGAAGTAGAGCCGGTCGGAGGTGTCGTAGTCCGTACTGACTGTTTCGGGGTTGCAATTGACCATGATGGTTTCGATCTGTTCCTCGCGCAACGCCATGGCCGCATGTACGCAACAATAGTCGAACTCGATTCCCTGCCCGATCCGGTTCGGTCCGCCGCCGAGGATTACGACCTTTTTCTTCCCGGTTGGTCGTGCCTCGCATTCCTGCTCATAGGTCGAATAGAGGTATGGGGTATGTGCTTCGAACTCCGCGGCACAGGTGTCGACGCGTTTATACGTCACCCCGCGGGCGGAGGTTCCTTGACTCAGGGCCGAGCGCCAACCCCGGATCGTGCCTTGGGGAACGCCCAGTAGCTGCGCCAGACGTTCATCCGCAAAGCCCAATTGTTTGGCTTCCAGGAGGAGTTCCGGTCGCAGTCCGGCCGTGCCGATCATTCCACGCTCAGCGACGATTTTCGGTTCAAAGTCGACGATCTCGCGAATCTGTTCGAGGAACCACGGGTCGATTTTGGTCAGGGCGAACAACTCCTGATTCGACATGCCGAGACGCATGCCGTCGGCCAGCCGCCAGAGCCGATCCGGCAGTGGGGTGCGCACGGCCTTGCGGACCTGCTCTGCCGCTTCTTCCCGATCGAGCGACGGCGGCACGCCGAGGTCCAACCCCATCTTTGAGCTGAAGCCGAATTGATCGATTTCCATCGAGCGGATCGCCTTCTGCAGCGACTCCTTGAACGTGCGTCCGATGGCCATGACTTCGCCGACCGATTTCATCTGCGTGGTCAGCGTGGGGTCGGCACCGGGAAATTTCTGAAAGGCAAAGCGTGGAATTTTCACCACGACGTAATCGATCGTCGGTTCGAAGGAGGCTTTCGTCACGCCGGTGATGTCGTTCGTGATCTCATCGAGGGTATATCCGACGGCCAGTTTGGCCGCGATTTTCGCGATGGGAAAGCCGGTGGCTTTGGACGCCAGGGCCGAACTCCGGGAGACCCGCGGGTTCATTTCGATGACGACCATCTCGCCGTTGGCGGGATTCATGCCGAACTGGATGTTGGATCCCCCCGTATCGACGCCGATCTCCCGAATGATGCGCACCGCCGCGTCGCGCATCAGTTGATATTCCTTGTCGGTGAGTGTCAGCGCCGGCGCCACGGTGATGCTGTCGCCGGTATGGATGCCCATCGGGTCGAGGTTTTCGATCGGGCAGATGATGACCACATTGTCTTTCAGGTCACGCATCACTTCGAGCTCGAACTCTTTCCAGCCGATGACGGACTGTTCGATCAGCACCTGACGGACCGGGCTCATGGAGAGACCCCATTCCACCTGCGTCCGGAATTCTTCGATGTTGTACGCAATGTTGCCGCCGGTGCCGCCCATGGTGAACGACGGACGGACGATCGCCGGGAACCGAATCCGCTCCAGTTCGCGCTCGGCTTCGGCGAGCGAGGTGGCAACGCCGCTGTCCGGCACGCGCAAGCCGATTTTCCACATGGCCTGTCGGAACGCATCACGATCCTCGGCCTTATGAATGGCGTCGATCGAGGCACCGATGAGCTTGACACCGAATTTTTCCAGCACCCCTCGTTTGGCCAGACCGATGGCCGTGTTCAGCGCGGTTTGTCCGCCCATGGTCGGCAGGAGCGCGTCGGGACGTTCGCACTCGATGACCTTTTCGACCGCATCGAGGGTAATCGGTTCAATATAGGTCCGGTCGGCAAAATCCGGGTCGGTCATGATCGTGGCGGGATTGCTGTTGATCAGGATGACGCGGTAGCCCTCTTCTTTGAGGGCCTTGCAGGCCTGTGTGCCGGAATAATCGAATTCACAAGCCTGGCCGATCACGATGGGGCCCGAGCCGATCAGGAGAATGGAGCGAATGTCTGTCCGTCGTGGCACAATTGACCTCGAATCAAGAAGTTAGCCGGTCGGCAGGGGCGCCTCGGGCATGGGCCCCACCGGAGGCCGGTAGGGTTGGATCGGACCGGACGGGATGGCCGGGGCCTTTCCTGCGGGATGATAGTGTTTCATGGCATCGGGGATCCAGGCCTCGATCTGATTGATACGGGTGACATCAGAGGGGTGCGTCGAGAGAAATTCCGGGATCGACTGCTGGGAACGGAAGCACAGTTTATTGATCATGGCGCGCGGGCAGCCGCTCATCCGTTCCCAAAAGGAGACGGCTTCGCGCGGATCGTAGCCGGCCTCGGCCATCAAGCGCAGGCCGATGTAATCCGCCTCTGATTCCTGGCGGCGGTCAAAGGGCAAGGAAACACCGACACCGTAAGCGGTCATCGCCGCCATCGCGGCATCCGGTCGTCCTGACGCAATGCCGGCGCCCAATGCCGCCAGTTGTCCGATCTGTTCAAGAATGCCGCGGCTCATGCGTTCGGCTCCGTGGCGCTGTAAAGCATGTGCGACCTCATGGCCCATGACGGTGGCCAGCCCGTCTTCCGTCTTCGTCACTTTCAAGATGCCGGTGAATACCGCGACCTTGCCTCCGGGCAGGGCAAAGGCGTTGATGGTCCGATCGTCTTGGATCACCGCGAATTCCCACTGATACTCGGGCTTGTTGGCGGCCTTGGCGATCCGGTTTCCCACCCGGTGCACCATTTCATTGAGCTCCGGGTTTTCGCTCAAGGGCGCTTGCCGGAGCACCTCCCGGAACGCCGAGAGACCCATCGCCATTTCTTTTTCTTCCGACAGATAAATGAATTGGTCGCGCGCCGTGCCCGGAGCCCGTTGGCACCCCATGAGCGATTGCAACAGGCCTGTGGCCGCTCCCAGCCCCACGACCGTCGAGAGAACAGAAGCGGCGCGTGCCCCCAATGCCAGCACCCCCCGGCGACCCATCGGGCGGTTCAAAAGGTGGTCGATTGAATGTCGGTCTGGCGGATACATCACGTCTCCACCATTCAATCAGCCTCGCGTGGCAGATGCAACGTGCCGGCTTAGGGCATCCACAAGTACATGAACTGGGGCGACCCACCCCGCACGACCGACAGCAGGTCGATATTTGCCAGGTTGGCCAGGCTCGGCGTCGGCGCGGTCAGACGCGAGTACACATTGTTTTGATATTCCCCCGGGCGGCGGTAAGTCACGACCTTCGCTTCCGTCAGGCCGGCTTTCTTCTTCACCAGGTCGATCGCATCTTCCAGGTAGCCGATGTCATCCACCAGTCCGGCGGCTTTCGCCTGATCGCCGGAATAGATACGTCCATCGGCCAGTCTCTTAATGGTCTCGCCATTCAATCCCGGGCGGCCTTCCCCCACGACTTGGAGGAAGCGCTGATAAAACCCATCGATCACCCCCTGGAAAATGGCTCGCTCTTCCGGGAGCATCGCCCGGAACGGCGATCCCATATCCTTGCGCGGGCCGGAGGTCACGGCGTTCGTCTCCACGCCGACCTTCTCCAGCAGTCCCCTCGCATTCACGGTCAGCATGATGACGCCGATGCTCCCCGTCACGGATGACGGGTGCGCGAGCACGTTGTCGGCCGCCGCGGCGATGTAGTAGCCGCCGGATGCGCCCACATCCATGATCGAAGCGACGATCGGAATCTTCCGGTTGGCTTTGAAGCGTTTCAACTCGTGATAGATAATGTCGGACGCCGTCACCGTGCCGCCCGGACTGTTGATCCGGAGGACGACGGCCTTGACGTGGTCATCCTTCGTGGCCCGTTCGAGTTCTTCCTTCACGGTGGCCAACATCCCGGGTGAGGAATAGAACCCGTCTTTGTTCTCAGAGCTGATGACCCCCGAGATATCCATCAACAGGACCTTGTCCTTGCCGCTTCCGCTGACTTTGTGTTCTTCCAGGGCGCCGGGGCCCGGCGGCAGGTTGATTGTGACGCAGGCCGCTTGCATCAGGCACAAGGCGAGCACGAGAAGACCGGTAGAGAGCCGCCGGGAACTACTCATGGTGTGTCTCCATCAATGTGACAAACTGTTCGAACAGATAGGCGGAATCATGAGGGCCGGGCGATGCTTCGGGATGATATTGCACCGAAAAGACCGGACGATCCAGACACATCATGCCCTCGACCGATTCGTCGTTCAGACTGGTGTGGGTCAATTGCACGCGCCCGAACGGTGTCTCTGCGATCGGCAGGCCCTGCCCGGGAGCCGGAGTTCCGGCGGGAAACCGCACGGCGAAATTGTGATTCTGGGATGTAATTTCTACCTTTCTCGTCCGCAAGTCGATCACTGGGTGATTGGCGCCGTGGTGTCCGAACTTCAGCTTATAGGTGGAGAATCCTAACGCGAGCCCGAGTAACTGATGTCCCAGGCATATCCCAAAAATCGGTAACCGGCCGATCAACTCGCGCAATGCCGTCATGGCGTAGGGCACGCCTTCCGGGTCGCCGGGACCGTTGGAGAGGAAGACGCCGTGAGGATTCAGCGCCAGCACGTCGGCGGCCGAAGTCGAGGCTGGGACGACCGTGACCTCGCACCCGACATCGACGAGACGCCGGAGAATGTTCTGCTTCACGCCAAAGTCATAGGCCACCACCCGCCAGGCGTTCCGTGGTGCCTTCGCGGCGTCAGGAGAGGGCAGGACAATCTTCGGCGACCAGTTCCCCGTGCCTTCCGACCAGGCATACCGGCGGTCGCAGGTGACGGTCGCTGCCAGATCACGCCCGATGATGCTGGGTGCCTGACGCGCTTTTTCGACCAGGCGGCGCGGGTCCAGGTCGACATGGGAAATCACGCCCTGTTGGGCGCCCCGCTCCCGCAGGTGCCTGGTGAGCGCCCGGGTATCGATGCCCTCGATCGCGACGATCTGTGCGGCGTGCAAATACTCCTGCAACGTCGCCTTGCCCCGCCAGTTGCTCGCCAACCGGCTGGATTCCTTGACGACGAATCCTTCGGCCCAGATTTTCGTCGACTCGATGTCTTCCGGCGTGACCCCGTAGTTGCCGATGTGCGGCGCGGTCATGGTCACGATCTGCCCGCGATACGACGGATCGGTCAGCACTTCCTGATAGCCGGTCATGGCCGTGTTGAAGACGACTTCGCCGCCGGTCTCCCCTTCCGCACCCAAGGCGCGTCCTTCGAAGACGGTTCCATCGGCGAGCGCCAGAATCGCTTTTTTCACGCTCACTCCTTACCGAGGGATCCAGGATCGCACGCGGACGGTCAGCAGCGCGATTCCGAGTCCCACATTCACGATATACAAAACCCGCACTGGTTTATGCAGCTGAAAAAAGGCCTCGAAAGCTGCTTTCCTCGCCTCTTCCCCTTTGGAGGCAAAGGCCTGCGCTTGCAGGGCTGCCGCCTGGGGATGGAGGACAAACGTAATCACCCCGGCAGTGAGTAGCATGGCGCCGAGTAGCAGCCATTCAGTGCGCGTGATTTCCTGCTCAGCCAGCCCCTTTTGAAACATCCAGGCTCGCCAGAGAATGCCGGTGACCAGAATGGCCGCTGCGCCGAGCACCAACCGGTTGTATCCGTCGAAGGCGCGGGTCAAAAAAAATCCGCCGGTATCCTGCCCGCCGAAGGTGTTGAACACGGCCGGGATCACGGCCGCCACGAGCACTAGGAGTCCGCCGATCCAGGTCGCCAGGGCCAGCAACTCACAGGTGATACAGGCGATCAATCCTTGGCGCACAGTCGTTCGTCCCTACGCCGGCTGCCCGGGACGATCCAGTTCGTAGACCACGCGGCCTGACACGATGGTGGTCGTCACGCGCCCCTTGACTGTCCAGCCCGCAAAGGGTGTATTACGGCTCTTCGATCGAAACCGCGAGGGATCGACTTCCCATTGGCGGTCGGGATCGACAATGGCCACGTCGGCCGGAGCACCGACGGCCAGCGTCCCCGCGTTGAGGCTAAAGGCCTTCGCGGGTGCCGTGGACAGTTTGTCGATGGCCGATTCCAGCGTGAGCACGCCCTCTTCCACGAGAGCCAGCGTCAGCGACAAGGCCGTTTCCAGACCGACGATGCCGAACGGCGCCTCGGTAAACTCCTGCTGTTTCTCCTGCGTCGCGTGTGGGGCATGGTCCGTCGCAATCACGTCGATCGTGCCGTCGCGCAGTCCATCTTTAATCGCCTGCACGTCCGCACTCGTCCGCAGCGGGGGATTCATTTTCGCGTGGGTGTTGTAGCCGCGCGTCACTTCCTCCGTGAGGGTGAAATGGTGTGGACAGGCCTCCGCCGTGACCTTGATTCCGCGTGCCTTGGCTTCGCGCACCATGCGGACCGATCCTGCGGTGCTGATGTGCGCCAGATGGAGGCGGGCTCCGGTCAACTCCGCGAGCGAGACGTTCCGCGCGACCATCACATCCTCCGCCGCCGAGGGAATACCCGGAAGTCCGAGCTCGGTCGAGATGACGCCTTCGTTCATGCAGCCGCCTTCCGACAGGTGCAGGTCTTCGCAATGGTCGACGACCGGCACGTCGAAGGCGCGCGCATATTCCATGGCGCGCCGCATGACGAGACTGTTCATGACCGGTTTTCCGTCATCAGAGATCGCCACACAGCCGGCTCGGCGCAGGTCGCCGATTTCGGCGAGTTCTTTGCCTTCGGACCGTTTCGTGATCGCCCCGATCGGATAGAGATGCGCATTGCCGGCGGCTTTTGCCCGTTCCAGCATGAACTCGGTGACGGCCTGATTGTCGTTCACGGGGTTCGTGTTCGGCATCGCGCAGACCGTCGTGAAACCGCCGGCCACGGCTGCTTCCGTGCCTGACTGAATCGTTTCCTTATATTCGAACCCCGGTTCACGAAAGTGTACATGGAGATCGACGAAGCCGGGAACGACCAGTCGCCCCGCGGCGGGGATGACCGTCGCACCGGCCGGGACGGCGAGTTTTGGCCCGACCGCGGCGATGGCGCCGTTGTCGATCAGCACATCCGCGACGCCGTTCACGCGTCCGGGATCAATCACATGACCGCCTTGAATCAAGAGTTTCATCGTTCACTCATACCTAAAAAATGTAGATGCCTGTGGAGGTGCCGATGCGGGCAGCCTCATCCTGCTCCGGACATGAGATATAAAATGCCCATTCGCACCGCGACGCCGTTGGCGACCTGATCGAGAATAACGGACGACAGGCTGTCCGCCACGTCCGGCGCGATTTCGACGCCCCGATTGATGGGACCGGGATGCATGACGATCGCGCCGGGTTCGGCCAGCTTCACCCGGTCGCCGGTCAATCCATACTGGCGCGCATACTCGCGAATGGTCGGAAACAGGGCTCGGCCCTGCCGTTCCAGTTGTAGTCGCAGCATCATAATCACATGCACGCCGCGCAACCCGTCGTCGAGGTTGTGATACACGCGGACGCCCAGTTGGCTGATGTGCAGGGGAATCATGGTGGGTGGACCCACGACCCGCACTTCGGCGCCGAGTTTCGTGAGGGCGAAAATGTTCGAGCGGGCCACGCGGCTATGCGCCACATCCCCCACGATCGCCACGCGCAGTCCGTTGAATCCCATCCCCCGGCTACGAATCGTGTACAGATCCAGCAGGGCCTGCGTCGGATGTTCGTGCCACCCGTCTCCGGCATTGATCACCGACGACTTCACGCCCCGCGCCAGGGTCTCGGCCGCGCCAGCCGAGGAATGTCGAAGGACGATGATATCCGCCTGCATGGCTTCGATGTTGCGGGCGGTATCCAGCAGCGTCTCTCCTTTGACGACGCTGCTGGAAGAGGGCGAAAAGTTGATGACGTCGGCACTGAGCCGTTTGGCGGCCAACTCAAAGGAGGTTCTGGTTCTCGTGCTGGGCTCGAAAAAGAGGTTGACCACCGTCTTGCCCCGGAGCGCCGGCACCTTCTTGATCTCCCGTCCCGACACTTCCTTGAACGAATCCGCCGTCTCCAGGATCAGGGAGATATCGTCGGCGGACAGTTGAGTCAGGCTGAGCAGGTCTTTCCGTTTGAGCCCCACGACAATGTCTCCGGTTATGCCCTGAGGATGACCACGCGGTCTTCTTCCCCGTTTTCTTCGAGGTGGACCTCGATGGCCTCGTCGCGCGAGGTGGGAATGTTCTTGCCGATGTAATTCGCCTTGATGGGCAACTGCCGATGGCCGCGATCGACGAGCACCGCCAGTTGAATTTCCGCCGGTCGTCCCAGATCGATCAGTCCGTCCATGGCGGCCCTGATGGTCCGGCCGGTGAAGAGCACGTCGTCGACCAACACGACTTTCAAATCGGAAATTTTAAACGGGACCGAGGTGGTCCGGAGGATCGGTTGATCCTTCCGCAGCGAGAGGTCGTCCCGGTAGAGTGTGATGTCCAGTTCGCCGATCGGGATCTGGGTCCCCTCGATGTCATGAATGCGGCGGACAAGGCGATGGGCCAGGTGCACGCCCCCGGTCCTGATGCCCACCAGCGCCAGATCCTGAATGCCTTTGTTGCGCTCCAGGATCTCATGGGCGATGCGGGTCACGGCGCGGGCGATGTCGCCGGCGTCCATCACGACCCGTTCCTGTCGTTTGTCGGTGGTGGATTCGGTCGTCATCGGAGCCCGTTCTGCCGGAGGCATAAAAAAACCTTCCCACCGGCTTGGATGAGAAGGTGCAGGTTGTCGGACGGCTGGGTGCCGCGGATCGTCATCATGAACTCCTTACCCACCTCACAGGATGAGCGTTAAAGGCGAGCCGATCTTAACGACTTGCCTCCACCGTGTCAAGAATGGCCTGTCGGTGGCGGGCCGAGTTGCTGGCGGAGCCCTTCATTGACTCCCTGCATGCCATTTGTTAGCTTCGAACCATTGAGGGGCGGTCTGCCTCTCTCCATGATCATCCAGTCACACGGAAATTATCAGTCTCCTCCATCCTGAAAGGATCGCGCATGACTGCCTCTACCGCTACGCCTGAACTCTTGACTGCCTTGGCCAATAAAGCGACCACCCTCCGCATTGAGAGCGTGAAGGCCACGAGCGAAGCCGGGAGCGGCCATCCCTCCAGCTGTTGCTCCGCCGCAGACATCGTTGCGGTGCTGTTCTTTTCCGTCATGCGGTATGACCCCAAGAATCCGAAGTTGCCGAACAGTGATCGATTTGTCCTCTCCAAGGGCCATGCGGCGCCGCTGCTCTATGCGGCCTGGGCGGAGGCCGGCCTGTTTCCCAAGTCGGAGCTCTTGAAGTTGCGCACCCTCGGTTCCGATCTCGAAGGCCATCCGACTCCCCGTCTTTCGTTTGTCGACATGGCGACCGGGTCGTTGGGGCAGGGATTGCCGGCTGGTGTGGGGCTCGCGTTCAATGCGAAATCGATCGACAAGACCGACTACCGCACCTATGTGTTGATGGGCGACGGCGAATCCGTCGAGGGCTCGGTGTGGGAAGCGGCGGAAGTGGCGCGGCAAGCGGGCCTGGACAATCTCTGCGCCATCGTGGACGTGAACCGTTTGGGGCAAAGCGATCCGACCATGTTGCAGCATGATATGGAGGCATACCGCGCCCGGTGGAGCGGGTTCGGTTGGCATGCCATCGTGGTGGACGGACACGACATTGCTGCCATCCTCGCGGCCTTCGAGGAAGCGGCGCGTACCAAGGGGCGGCCGACGGTCCTGTTGGCGAAAACCTTTAAAGGACGTGGCATTTCCTTTATCGAGAATCATCCGGACTGGCATGGGAAACCGCTGAAGAAGGGCGAAGAAACTCAGAAGGCAGTCGACGAACTGACGCGGCAACTCAAGTCCGTGTCCGTCGAGCCACAGATCAAGGCACCGACGGCGGTCAAACCTTCCGCCCCGACCAAAGGCCCTATGGCACCTGCACCCTACAAAGTCGGCGACTCGGCCGCCGCACGGGAAGCGTTCGGCGCGGCGCTCCTGGCCTTGGGTGAGGCCAACTCGCAGGTGGTTGCGCTCGACGCGGACGTGAAAAATTCCACCTACACTGACAAATTCGGGAAGCGGTTTCCAGATCGATTCTTGGAAAACTTCATTGCCGAGCAGAATATGTTAGGTGCGGCGGCCGGTGTGGCCGCCTGCGGGAAGATTCCGTTTGTCGCGACCTTTGCCGCATTCTTTACCCGGGCCTATGACTTCATCCGCATGGCGGCGATCAGTCAGTCGAACATGAAGCTGGTGGGGACGCACGTCGGTGTCAGCATCGGCGAAGACGGTCCGTCCCAGATGGGGTTGGAAGACTTGGCCATGATGTCGGCCCAGCCGGGCGTGACCGTGCTGTACCCGTCCGACGCCATGTCGATGTATAAACTGGTAGAATCAGCTGCGGGGCACAAAGGGATGGTCTACCTTCGCGCCGGTCGTCCCAAGACGCCGGTGATCTACGGTGCAGAGGAGACGTTCCGGATCGGCGGCTCCAAAGTGCTTCGGCAGAGCGCCGCCGATCAGCTCACGATTGTGGCCGCGGGTGTCACGCTTTTCGAAGCGCTCAAGGCCCACGATCAGTTGAAGGCGGCCGGCGTCGCAACCCGCGTGGTAGATTTGTACAGCATTGTTCCCGTCGATCAGGCGACCTTGCTCGACTGCGCGCGGGCGACCGGTGGTCGGTTCCTGACGGTCGAGGATCATTATGCGCACGGCGGCATCGGCGATGCCGTGTTGAGTGCCCTGGCGTCGGAGGGTGTGCGGGTTCGTAAGTTGGCCGTCCGTGAGATTCCACGTAGCGGAAAGCCCGAGGAACTCGTTGATCATTTCGGAATTGGAGTACGTTCGATTGTCGAAGCCGCAAAAGAAATCGCCAGCACCGCCACCCGTTGAAGGATCTCGCCCCGAGGCTCACGCCGGGTTGAATCAGATTCCCCTCCTCCAGATTCTCAGCGCCCAGGATCGCCAAAAGGTCTTGGGCGAAATGACAGAAACTCGCTACGGCAAGGGCGAATACATCTTCCGCGAGGGTGATCCGACCGAATACTTCCACATTGTGAAGGAAGGGTCGGTGAAGTGCGTCAAGTCGTCGCTCGATGGCAAAGAGTGTACGCTGAAGGTGCTCATGCCCGGCGATCTGTTCTGCTGCGACGCCGCAACGTTCGACGGGGCCTACCATCCGGGCACCGCTCAGCCGATGGGTGACGTCAGTGTCCTGCGTATGAGGAAAGAGGTCTACTTCAAGATGCTCCGTGCCAATCCGGATGCGGCCATGGAGGTCATTCGCTACCTCGGCAACCGGCTCAACGAGGCGCAGGAAAAGGCCAAGGTGCTCGCGCTCGACCGGGCCGATCAGCGGCTCGCATCGCTCCTGGTGAATCTCGCCGAACGCAGCGGGATCAAGGACCCCAACGGAATTCGAGTGACCGTTCGTCTGACGCGTCAGGATATGGCGAATATGGTCGGCGTGACCACTGAAACCGCCATCCGGATCATGGCGCGGTTTAAGAAAGATCGGCTGGTGTCCGGAACGGCTGCCCGTCTCGTCATCCGGGATCTTCCCAAACTCAGACTCCTCGCCTCCACGTAATTATTTTCACGACAACGGGTCTATTCTTCAAAACATGACAATTATCATGTTTTGTTGATCATCCTTCCCGTATGGTGCAGGCAGTGGCGCAGCATTCGAGCGCGACGAATGTGGATCCGGGAGCAACGCGTTCCCGGGCGCCGAGTCAACCTGATGGAATCTGGAGGCACTGATGCAACCACGTAGTGAGAACCATGAACGAAAAGGCGGAGGGGTGAAGGCGGCGTTGAGCATGGGCATGGCCCTGGGGTTGGTGGCAGGAATGACCCTGTCGGCCCAGGCCAAGACCCATGAGGTCAAGATGACCGCCGTGGAGACGGATATTGTCATCGACGGCGGCGGCGAGAAGTATGCCGCCTGGACGTTCAACGGGCAGTTTCCCGGCCCGGTCGTGCGGGTGACGGAAGGCGATACCATCAATTTCACGTTGACCAATCCGGAAACCAACAAGAATCCGCATGCCATGGACTTCCACGCGGCGGAGATCGATTTTCTGAAAAATTATCGGGCGGTCAACGCCGGTGAAAGCATCAGTTTCACATTTACGGCGAAGAAGCCGGGCGTGTTCTTCTATCACTGCGGGGCTCCACCCATGATCCAACACGTCGCGCGCGGCATGTTCGGCGCGATCATTGTCGATCCCAAGGATGAGAAGGTGTGGCCGAAAGCGGATCGGGAATATGTGTTGGTGCAGTCTGAGTTCTACAAGAATCCGAATGATGTCCAGGCGATGTTCGACCGCAAGTACGACGGCATGCTGTTCAACGGCGGCATCTTCAAGTATCACCCGTTTGTGACCGGCGGGGGAAAACTGGATGCCAAGCCGGGGGAGCGCGTGCGGATTTATTTCGTCAACGCCGGCCCGAACGAGTTCTCCTCGTTCCACCCGATCGGCGAGATTTGGGACAACGTGTACGAGAGCGGCAATCCTGCCAACAACCTGAAGGGCGTGCAGACCTATGTGGTGGGACCGGGCAGCGCGGCCACGTTTGATGTCGTGGTGGAATCTGCCGGGGCTTATCCGCTCGTGACGCATTCCTTGACCGGTGCGTTGCGCGGCGCGATTGCGGTGTTGCTGGCGGGCCCGGATGCGAAGCCGGCGCCGTTGATGCCGATGGTGCCGTGGGAATTACCGGCGAAGTAATCCGGGTCTGGTAGAGAATGATCCGGCCGGCCCCACCGGGCCGGCCGGTTACGAATGAGAGACACATCATGACGACACCATTTATTCATGGATCGTGGTTTCTGGGAGATGCCGATGCGATGTCCTGGGATGACGCTGAACTGCTTACTCCTATCCGTCGGGTGCCTCGTGAGTCCGGTCAGTGCCGACACCTCGCGAGAGCGAGTGGCGCTCTTCTTGTCCGGCCAAGACTGTCCCTCCTCCCATCGGATTCTCGTTGCGGAGCTGGCTCAAGTAGCAGGCGTCACCCGCGTGGACTTGGAGAGCGTTCCTGATCATGCACTGGTCGATGTCCTGAGCGGCGCAGTGACTCCGGAGGATCTCCTGGCGGCCGCACGTCGTCATGCGCTCAATGGCGTGCGTTGTCAGGCGGAGATCATGAAGTCATGTATCTCCGCCCGGTCTTCACCGGCTGAGCGATAAACTGCGCGTGCATCCTATTGCCTGATCAGATAGACTGGACCACGCGTACCCGAAGATCTGTCATGCGAACGACAGGCTCCACGCGGCACACATGGAGAACCGTATCCTGCTGGCTGGCTGTAACGGCCGGAGCCTGGATGCTCTCTGTCACGGCAGTGGTCGCTCAGGAAGCGGTCCTCGAATTTCCTATCCGTCCCTTCAACGTCGATGTGATGCTGCGGCAGCAGACGTTTGCCCCCGATGATCGTGAGATCGGCGTGCAACTCGGGATCACGGCGTTACGCTACGGCAATGTCGAGGTTCGGACCATCTATCAATTCTTCAGCATTCACACGCAGGAATTCAGCACCGACCAACATTCCCTGTTTCTCAATCCCCGCTGGAACAACTTCATCGACATCCTGGATTTTCCGAAACACAAGCCGATCAGCCGCATGATCCGCCATGTGCTGTTCGGGCCATTGGAGGACCGGGCGGTGCCGTACGTCGGGATGCTGGCCGGAGGTGTCCTGCCCGGTCCGGGAAACCATGCGCCAGGGCATTTGATTGGTGGTCAGGTCGGGGTGCGATTTCCGGTCGCACAGAGTCTGTCGGTTGATATCAGCGTGCAGTACAGTCAGTACGGGGTGGATTTTCGAGGGGAAGCAGGCCAGGCGCAACAATGGGTCTTCCTGACAGGTGTGCGATTCTAATCAAGTGGTCATGGTGCACGGCCGTCTGGCTGGGACTGCTCAGTCTGTCGCTGTCCGGCTGCGGGCTGCTCATCGATGCGGTCGAACGGGTCTGGCCGGTGGCCGGCAGCAAAGTGGATATCATTTGTGAGCGCGGGCGCGTCCAGGTCGGCTTGGCGATGGAGCCATTCCGGCCCTTCGTCTTTCCGACGATCTGGACGGACGAAGGGGCTCGCGTGACGGGGCTCGATGTCGAACTGACGCGAGCCATGACCGACGAACTCTCGCGGCGGTGCGGACAACCGGTAATACCCGTCCTGCATCTTGTGCGCTTCCGGGATCTCTTCCGGCTCCTGAATGAAGGACATTTGGATTGGTTCGTGTCGGCTGTGGCGACGAATACCCCCGCCCCTTCCCGTGCCGGCGTCGCCTATTCTCTCCCCTATTTTTACGGCGGAGGCATCAGCGGGATCACCACGAGTGCAGGCGTGTCGGAACGAGTGCGAGCGAATGTTCGAGATCAGGCAATGCATCCCGCAGCCGACCGGCTGGCGGCCACGAGCCATGCGTTGGACGGGCTGACGATAGCGGTACAGGATGAAACGAGCGCCTACTACTATGCCGAGGCGAACGGGGACGCAAACCGCCTGATCGTCTGCGACTCCCTGCCTGCGGCCCTCGAATATGCCGATGCCCAGACCGAGCCGCGTATCGACATCATTCTGGGCGCCCAACCGGTATTGGAGTACATGGTCAAGCGGGTTCGCAAAGACTGGTCGCTCCTGACGCGTGAAAACGGCCGTCCCTTGTTCTTGACGAAGGCCGATTACGGGGTCGTGGTAGCCGAAGAAAGTTATCGCTTGCGCTGGCTGGTGAACGATCTGTTGTTAAAACTCGACGAATCCGGCCGCCTGAATGCGATGCGCAAACGCTGGCTTGAAGAGGAGTATGCCTTTCCCCGGCGGGCCTCCTTGGAAGGATTGCCCTTCGATGTGGAGAAGATGGCGTCTCACTATATCCAGGGCACCTGTCGAATCAAGCCCAGGTCATGACCGTATGAAGAGGAGAACGATGATGAGAAGTCCTGCACGATGGATTCTGGTTGCGGCGGTGCTGTTCATCTCCTTGCAGCCCGCGCTTGGCTTGGCGGTCGAGCGAGCCGAGGCAGAGGAAACGGCGCGCTTGCTGGCGAAACTTCTGGAATCCGGGCGGGCCGTCATCGAGCGTAACCAATCGTTGATCGATGATCCTCACCAGGGCGACAAAGGCTTCACGCCGGAATTATTCGAGCAGCAATTGGTGCGGGAGTTTCAGGCGAAGACAGGGATTGATCTGAGGGCCCTGCCGACGGCGCCGGTGTCCATTCTCATTCCGCCCTTGGCGAAGGAGCTACTGCCTGCGTTGGTCCAGGCCAGTCGGGAAGTCATACGCGACGCGCAGGTCGTCATCAATCAGCGCGGCATCGGCTACAAGAATTTTATTCCGGCCACCTATGGCAGTCAGGCGTCAGCGCGGTTCTCCAAAGCCGCGCATGTGCGGCTGAAGCAGACCGCCGTTCAAGCACGGAATCCAAAAAATGAGCCGGACGAATACGAAGCGTCAGTGTTGAAATGGCTATCGGCCAGGCCGCGAGCGGAGGCCTATGTGAGTGAGTTGACGGAAGAAGGACGCACCTTGCGGGTCGTCATGCCGATTTATTATGCGAAAGACTGTCTGGCTTGTCATGGTGAGCCGAAAGGCGATCTCGACATCTCCGGGTATCCCAAAGAAGGGCATAAAGAAGGTGATCTTGCCGGAGCCATCACGGTCACCGCACCGCTCGGAGTCCGATAACCTCAAGGATTCGGCGCGACAAACACGAGCACTTTCAAACGCTGCGCGCTGTGATTCTTCACGCCATGTTCCTCACCTGCCGCTGCCATGGTTCCCTGGCCCGCTCCCAAGACACGCTTTTCCGCGCCGACCTGAAACGTACCTTCGCCTTCCAGCACGACGTAGACCTTATCCTGTTCGCCGTGTATATGCCCCTTCTGTTCCTGCCCCGGTTCAAAACAATACATGTCGCAAAAGAACCTGGGGGTCTCGAAGAGGTTATTTTTTTTCATTTTCTCTTGGCTGAACTGCTGAAAATCCGAGAGGGCGATGACCTTCATGTCCTGGGCTCCGCGGGTAAGGATGAATGTGGAGTATTCGGCTGCTGCAAACGAGTCACGATACGATCGACTGAAATCAGATGGCGTGAGAGCCCCAGGTCTTGCGGGGGAATCCCCATGGCGAGCCCGAGTAATTGCGGGAGATGGAGAATGGGAAGATTCAGGTCGGTCTTCACCGCCCGCCCCGCGCGCTCCTGATAGATATCCAAGCTCATGTGGCAGAGCGGACAGGGTGTCACCATGAAATCCGCGCCGTGATCCTTCGCGTCTTTCATATTGGTCCCGGCCATGGCCACCGCGATGGCCTCCTTCTCCAAGATAATCGGGAAGCCGCAACATTTGGTCCGGCCTGCGTAGGCGACCGGTTCTCCGCCGACGGCGCGAATGATTTTCTCCAACGAGCTGGGATTCTCGGGATCATCGAAGCCCAGTTCCCACGAGGGGCGGAGCATGTAGCAGCCATAGAAGGGAGCGATACGGAACTCGCGAAACGGCGACCGGACGGTGTCAGTGATGCGGCTGAGTCCCAGATCGCGGACCGCGATCCACAAGAGATGTTTCACCTGCACGCCGCCGCCGTAGGAGATGCCGTCCTGCGCGAGGATCTTATTCACCCGCTCAAGGGTGGCGGGTTCACTCTTCAGGCGGCGATTGGCGGCGCTCATCACCCCCTGGCAGGTGCCGCAAATAGTCATCACGTCCAGCCCCATCCGCTCGGCCTGCGCAAAGGTGCGGGCGTTCAAGGCCAGGGCAAGGTCCGGGTCCGCTTCTCCAATAACGCCGGCTCCGCAACAGGACGAGGCTGCCAGTTCAACGACTTCGATGCCGAGGCGTCCGACGATCGCCATCGTCGATTGATAGAGTTCAGGCGTTGCACCTTTGGCGGCACAACCGGGGTAGAGGGCAAATTTCAGCGGCATGGGTCTCGTCGTGTCGTAGTATGTTCTGTCTGCGCCACCATAGCCTATTTCCCCCCTCCGTGAATAGCGTGGAGCCGGCGGATTCAGGAACACGCAGGAAGGCGTTGGTACGTTGGCACGTGGACCTTGGTTACGGAAGTTTGGACACGGTCTCTTTATAACTCTTCTTCAAATCGTCGAGCGTGTGGTTCAGGTTCTCTTTCAGTTTGTTCCAGCCTGAACTGGTTGATTGGCTCACCTCGTCGAACTGTTTTCTCGCCTCGTCTTTCTTGCGTTCGAGATCCAGCAGTGCCTTCTGTAAGTCGGATCGGGCTTCCACCGAGGCGGCATTGGTTTTCTTTTGCAACTCGGCGATCTTGATCTGGATCTCGGCCAACTCGGCCTGGAACGTCTTTTGAAACGATTCTTTCTGCTGCAGTGTGTACTGCTTTGTGGACTCGACCGCCTCCTTCGTCTCCTGAAGGACCTTGTCCGTTGTCGACGGTTGTGGCTGGTCTGCGGCAGCACGGCCCTCGGCACCGCCCGCAATGAGCGAGAGGCCCAGAACAATCCAGCACAGGACGGCCCTGCTGACAGTCCGGCGGGTAGCACGGCCTGGGTCAAAAGCCTGGCGCAGGTTGGCGCGAATGGGAGTGGAATTCCTCAATGCATTGAGCATGTTCTATGCCCTTTCCCCATTGCAAGGGCGGTTAATGTTTTCGGCAAGAAGAGCCGAAAAGGATTTACAACAAAAATTGTCTCGCAACCCTGACCGGTGGTGTAAGACCTATGAGTGCTGAACTTCCTCAAGCGACAACCCCCGTACCCACTGATTCTCTGGAACAACTGCTGATCGAACGGATCCGTAAGGGCGCCATCGAACTGCCGCTCTTGCCGCAGGTGGCGTCACGGATTCTGGCGATGGTCTACGATCCCGATGCCGAGGCGGCCAAGCTCGCCGAGCTGATTCACCAGGACCAGGCTCTCGCCGCCCACGTGATTCGCATCGCCAATTCTCCGGCCTACATGACCCGGAACCCGGTTGTTTCGCTGCAACATGCCGTGTCCATGTTGGGCATGAATTTGATGTCCGAACTGGCCTTCTCCGCGTCCATCAAAGGCAGTGCCTTCAAAGTGCCGGGATGGGATGATGAAGTCAAGAGCCTCTGGCACTATTCACTCGCCAGCGGTGCCTATGCCAAGGAAATTGCACGCATGCGGCGGTTCAATGTCGAAAGCGCCTACCTGTGTGGCCTGTTGCATGGGATCGGTCGTCCCGTGGTCTTACAGACCCTGGTGGCCTTGTCCAAGGAACAGGGCAGTACTCTCAGCAAGGAGTTGGTGCATCAACTCCTGGACGGGTATTACATCCAGGTCGGACTTCTGGTTGCAGACGATTGGGGTTTGCCGCCGCCGGTCGTGGAGTCTATCGGGTTTCATGTGGACTACCAATATGCCAAAACCGCCAAGCAGGAATGTATGACTACCTGCCTCGCCGGTCGATTGGCCAAACATTTTCTCGACCCTGACAGCATGGATGAAGCCACCGTGCGTGAGCATGTGATCTTCGCCGATCTGAACCTCTACCCCAAAGATGTGGATGCGTTACTGGCCCATAAAGACAAGGTCCGCGCCGTCGTGGAGGCGATGCCGTTATGATGCCGGCCAGTGCCTACGACATCGTGGTGGTCGGGAGCGGTCCCGCCGGTCAAAAGTCCGCCATTCAAGGGGCCAAGGCCGGCAAGAAGGTCGTCCTGATCGAACAGGAACAGGGAATCGGCGGCAACTGTGTCTACCGGGGTACCATTCCCAGCAAGACCTTACGCGAGACCGCGCTCCAGTTCGAACGTCTCAAACGGTCGAGTGAAGTGTTCGAGGGACGGCTGCGGCTCGATCTGCCCATGACCGTGCTCCTGCACCGCTTGGACGAAGTGGTCAAGGCCCACGAATGTTATATGGCCGATCAACTCTCTCGTAACGGCGTGACCTATCGGCATGGCCGTGCGCGTCTGGTGTCGCCCCACGAAGTGCAGTTGGAAACCGTCGATGGGGCCTCACAAACCCTGCTTGCTGAAACCATTGTGTTGGCAACGGGATCGCGGCCTCGCTCGGTTCCCGAGGCTCCCGTTGATCATGAACATGTGTTGGACAGCGATTCGATCCTGTCGATGATCTACCTGCCCCGCTCTCTGACCGTCCTGGGTTGCGGGCCGATCGCCTGTGAGTATGCATCGACGTTTGCGTTGCTCGGGGTCGAGGTCACGCTCATCGATCGAGCCAAGAGGCCGCTGTCGTTCATGGATCCGGAGATTGTCTCTGTGTTCCAGCGTGGTCTTGAGCGCCAGGGCGGACGGTTTTACCTCGGCCAGACGGTGACCGAAGTCGCGTGGGACGGGGTCTCGTCCGTCGTCGCGCGGTTGGCTAACGGCATGGTGGTCAAGAGTGAAAAGATGCTGGTGGCCCTCGGGCGTCAACCGAATGTCGAGGAACTGAATCTGGAGGCCGCGGGCCTGTCGTTGAATGAGAAGGGGCTGCTGCCGGTGGACGATCATGGGCAAACGGCGGTACCGCACATTTATGCAGCAGGTGACATGTTGGGTCGTCCCCCGGCCTTGGCGTCGCAGGCCATGGAGGATGGACGTCGGGCCGTCAGTCAGGCGTTGGGGCTGCCGGTCGGAGAATCGGTCAACCAGGTTCCCATCGGGATCTATACCATCCCTGAAATTGCCTCCATTGGGCTCGATGAGGAGCAAGCCGCGGCCCGCTACCGCGGACCTCTCGTGGGCCGTGCTCCGTTTACGGAAATCGCCAAGGGGCAGATTACCGGTGCCTGTGAGGGCCTGTTGAAACTCGTCACCGATCCTTCGGGCGAACGCCTCCTCGGTGTGCAAATTGTCGGTGAACATGCCACCGAACTGATCCACTTGGGACAGATGGCCTTGCAGGACGGTGCGACGATCGATCGCTTCATCGATACCATTTTTGGCTTTCCCACGTTCGCCGAAGCGTATCGCGTCGCCGCCCTCGATATTTTGGGTCAGCGCCGCAAACGACAGGAGAACGCTAAAGCCGCGTAACGTCTGTTCTGGTCCTCCCTCTTCCCTTCTGCTTTGACCCCCACACCCAATGTGCGCTACTCTCCGGGTCGGCCGGTCGTCCGATCACTGGAGGGTGTTCGCATGAACCGTGAGGAGCGGCGCCGCGAAGAAAAATTGCACGGCAAGCATGCGAAGCATGCCGCCGATGAGTCGGCCTTTCTGCGTGACGTGCAGTTGCATCACCAGGCCGGTCGGTTAGACGAAGCGGAGCGCGGCTATCGCCTCCTGCTGGACCGGCGCCCGTCAAACCCTGATGCCCTTCACGGACTAGGGCTCCTCCTCTATCGGCGGGGACACCTCAGAGAAGCGGTGTCCCGGCTTGCAGAGGCCCGCGCGATCGATACTCGCAATCCGGTCTATTGTTTCAATCACGGTGTCGTCCTACAGCGTGCCGGACTGTTGGCCGAAGCAGTGGACGCCTACGGCCGCGCCATCCAACTCAATCCCCGGTATATCGAACCTCGCACGAACCTCGGCAACGCCTACAAAGACCTCCGTCGACTTCCCGAGGCGCAGGCCACGTACGAAGAGGTCATTCGGCTCAAACCTGACCATGCCGAAGCGCATAACAATCTCGGGGTGGTCCTGAAAGAACAGGGACGAATCGATGCGGCCGCTGATGCCTACCGTCGCGCCATCGCGCTGAAGCCGAATCACGCCGAGGCACACAACAACCTCGGGCTCGTCCTCTTGGAGCAAGGACACACCGACGAGGCCATCCGAAGTTTCGAACGTGCGCTGCAGGCCCATCCCGGCTATGGCACCGCCCTCTACAACCTGGGAATCGCCTGGATCTGGCGTGAGGACACGCCTCAGGCATTGCGCTGTTTTCGCGAGACGGCCCAGGCCAAACATGCGCAGGGCCGCCCGGTCACCGACACGGCGGTCTTCCGCTCCCGACTGAAGCATGACGCCGAGCAGCTCGCCTATCTTTTTGACCGAGGTCTCCTTGGGGAAGAATGGCGTGGATACCATGACGCGCTGCTCCGCTTGCAGGCGCATGTGGAGCCGGCGACCGGCTCAAGTGCGGGAAACCGGGTGCCGGTTTCCCCTGCCGATCTTCAGCAGATTGCCCCCTCGTTTAATCGAATGCTGCACCTCGCGTCCTGTGAGGCGATCGCGGAGGGAGCGTTGGCGGCTGATTTGGACACGGCCGCGATTGAAGCGCGGTACCTCTCGACACAGCCGGAGGTCACGCATATCGATGGACTATTGTCCGAGGAGGCGTTGCGGCGGCTGCGGGAGTTCTGTTTGTCCTCGACGATCTGGAAGAAAGACTACGAGAACGGGTACATCGGGGCGTTTCTGGGTGACGGTTTTGCGACTCCCCTGCTGCTGCAAATCGCGGAGGAACTTCGCCGGCGGCTGCCGGGCATTTTCGGTGCACACCGCCTCACGCAGGCCTGGGCTTTTAAGCACGACAGCGCCAGGCGCGGCTTGAATATCCATGCCGATGCGGCCGCCGTGAACGTCAATTTCTGGATTACTCCGGACGAAGCGAATCTCGATCCTGCGAGCGGGGGGCTAGTGGTGTGGGACAAGGAAGCGCCGAGGGACTGGGACTTCAAGACGTACAACAGCGACAGCGCGCGCGGCCGGATCTACGAGTGGCTGAAGGAGCAGGGGGCGCGCGAGATCACGATTCCCTACCGCGCCAACCGGGCGGTGTTGTTCAACTCAGATTTGTTTCACGAAACCGACGACATTGCCTTCAAGGAGGGATTCACGAATCGGCGGATCAACGTCACGCTGCTGTACGGGCATCGACATCGCCCCTGAGCAGCTTCTCGAAATCCTCCGCGCAGACCGGGCGGCTGAACAGGTACCCTTGCACCTCGTCGCACCCTTCTTCCCGTAACCGTGCCAACTGCCCTTCCGTTTCCACGCCTTCGGCCAGCACCGAGAGATTTAAGCTGTGCGCCATCGCGATAATGGCGCGCGTGATCTTCACGTTGTTTTCGTTCGTCAGCAGGTCTCGCACGAACGATTGATCGATTTTCAACCGGCTCAGCGGAAACCGCTGGAGATAACTCAAGGACGAATACCCGGTCCCGAAGTCATCGATCGACAGGCGCACGCCCATGGTCCGCAACCCTTCCAGCATGGTGACGGAGGCTTCGACATCCCGCATCGCGATGGATTCGGTCAGCTCGAGTTCGAGCTGTGCGGGGTTCAAGCCGGAATCCCGCAACGCGTCGGCCACAGTGGCCGGGAGCGTCCTGCCATGGAACAGCGAGTTGGAGACGTTGGCCGAAATCGAGATGGCGGGAAGACCGGCGTTCTCCCAGGTCTTCACTTGGCGGCAGGCTTCACGCAACACCCATTCATCCATGGAGCGAATGAGTCCGGTGTCGATCGCCGCATTCAAGAAGACGCCGGGCGGCACCAGGCCGCGCTTGGGATGTTTCCATCGCACCAACGCTTCAGCCCCCAGGATTTTTCTGGAGTGGATGTTGAGCTTCGGCTGATAGAAGACGACGAACTCTTCCCGCTCCAAGGCGCGACGCAGTTCATTTTCCAAGTCCAGGCGATCGGCCGCCGCGGCGTTGAGCCCGGATGAATAAAACTGGCAATTGTTCCGGCCCTGTTCCTTCGCATGGTACATCGCGGTGTCGGCGTTCTTGAGCAGCGCTTCGACTGTGGAGCCGTCGGACGGATAGATCGAAATGCCGATACTGGCCGAAATAAAAATTTCGTGTCCCTCGATGACGAACGGGTGCGCCAACGATTCCAAAATGCGCCGGGCGACCCGCCCCGCATCCTCCGGTTGCGGCAAGGACGTCAGGAGAATGGTGAATTCGTCGCCGCCGAGTCGGGCGAGGGCGTGCATCGGTTCATGGTCGGCATGCCGGCTGACCGAGTCACTCTGCCGGACCGACTCGCTCAACCGTTCCGCAACGTGGGTCAGGAGCATGTCGCCCACCGTGTGGCCGAGCGTATCGTTGATGATTTTGAAGCGATCCAAGTCGATAAACAGCGTGGCGAGGTGTTGCTGGTGTCGCGCGGCATAGGAGATGGCATTTGAGAGCCGGTCCTTGAACAGGACGCGGTTGGCCAAGCCTGTCAGACTGTCATAGTAAGCCAGCTGATGGATGGCCCGTTCCGCCTGTTTGCGTTCGGTGATGTCCTGGGCCGTCCCGATGACCGTGACCTCATCTATTTCCTCTTCCCGCACCGCCTCGGCCTGCAGATGGATGACGAAGTCCGTGCCGTTCGGCAGCACGATCCGATGATCGATGTCGCAGGGGGTATGTTGGGCGACCAGCTGCTGCAGCGCACCGGTGACCAGCTCACGATCGTCCGGATGCACGAGAGTGAGAAACGCCTCGAAGGTGCCGGTGAAATCCTGCGGGCGCACGCCGACCAGCCGGCACAGTTCGTTCGACATGGCGAAACGATTCGTCTTGGGGTTCCAATCCCAGTTGCCGATGCGAGCGATACGTTGCGCCAGTTCCAGTCGGGATTCGCTCCGGATCAATGCGTGCAGGACGTTGTTGGTGCGGAGCATGTAGCGGACGTGATGGCACAGAATCGTGGCATTGACCGGCTTCGTGATGAAATCGGTGGCGCCGTGCTGGTAGGCCTGGGCGATGGAGTTCACATCGTCCAAGCCGGTGAGAATCAAAATGGGAATCCGTTTGCCGCGTGGCAGTGAGCGAATCCGGGAACAGGTTAAGTACCCGTCCACCTCGGGCATCATGATGTCGAGAATGACGAGATCCGACGGAAGCGCTTCAAACTTGGCCAGCGCATCCTTGCCGCCGGTCGCTTCGATGACGACCATGCCGGCAGGTTCCAGGGCATTCTTCACGAACAACCGCGTCAGAGGGTCATCGTCGGCGATCAAAATGGTCGGGCGGGCTTGAGTCATACGGTCAGTCTCATTCGAACATGGAGATGGTGCCGGGCATCGGCATGTAAGTCGCTATCGGCCCGGGTGCTGGAGTCCGGAGCAACCGAAACGCCGCTTGTGCCATACGCTCATACCAGCCTATCAAAGTTTTGTGGAAGTGCCAGAGAATTAGCAGTTGTGGTGGCCGTGCCGCCCGAAGAAATCTCCCTGAGTCAAAGGAGCTCAGGGAAAAGCGGTCCGCTCTGGTCGGTTACGCCAGACCGCCCCGGCCCTGCGTGTCGATCCCCGCGTCGAGGGGCTGTGGCATCTGCGCTCTCGCCTCGAGCACAATGCCGGTGAGCAGCTTCCGGACCCGGCTCATGAGCCCTCCCATGGTCAGCATCAGGAGCGTGACCATCACGAGCAGCAGCGGCACGATCACCAGGGCGACGTCACGAGCCAGATCGTCCTCCGATCGTGCGGTCGCCGCCTCCTGGGGCGCAACCGCGGCCAGTCTGACCCAGCCAGCAATCCGGTTGTCGCGGCGAATCGGCTCGACTACGATAAGCGCCGGCTTCCCCTTCTCCATCCCGAGCATGATGACGCTGCCTTGGCTCCGGCGTGCATTCAGCCAGGCCGGATCTTGCAGGCGGGTGCCGATGGCGGCGGGATTGCCTGCGGCCACAATCACGTTGTCCTCGGTGATGATGGCGGAAGACAGCAGACTTGCCTGCTGCGCATGCTCTTCCAGGGTCTGCTGGATTGCAGCCAGGCTCTCGCCGCCTAACGATTCGATGAACCAGGCCAGGGTTCTTGCCGTGGCATGGGCGCTGTGCTCCGTCGCCATGACGGCTGAGGCATTACGCTGGGAGACCAGGGAGCGGTCATGTTCCGCCAGCAGGTGATAGAGCGCCGCAGCGCAGCATCCTGAGACGAGGGCACTGATCAGGACCGCGGGAAGCCAGGTGCGAGGCAATCGCGATGCGGAAACGGGCGAGTCGGTCATGCTGTCTCCTCCTCAACGGGAAAGCGCAGTCAAATAGCCGGACCTTCTTCTCTCTCGTTGGCGCGTTCGTAAGGTTGCTTGGTGAGATTTTTGACGAGGGCTTGCAGGCGAATCCAGTGGTCTGGCTCCAAGGTGACGAACTCCAGTCCGACGCGCCCGTCGCGGCACCAGCGGACCACGGCTTGCTGGACCGTCAACGGCGTTTCGTCATTCGGCTGATGGATGCGGAGCGTCAGAAGCGTACCGGGATGCACCGCCGCCGGCGTGACGATGCCGCAGCCGCACAAGGACAAATCGACGACGCGACCTTCCCCGTCTACCCGGTTGACTGATGAAAAGGAGCTCTGGAAGTGAACGAAAACACGATGGTGCCGGCGTTGGTCCATGATGATGTGGCGTGAAACGACGGGTGATGGCTCCCCGATGCTATCGGCAATGTCTGACCGCTGCCTGCCCGCTCGTGCATCCAGCGCTAGCCCTTTATATTGCCAATCGGTTTCAATTCCGCCACTTTTTTTGTGATTCCCGCCTGGTCCACCGTTTCTACGACGTCGGAGATATTTTTGTATGCCAGTCCGGCTTCCTCGGCGAGGCCCGACATGGACACGGCTTTCACGAGAATGCCGTGTTGTTTCATGTCCCGGAGCAGCTGTTCGCCGCGGACCGTGCGTTTGGCCTGCGCGCGCGACATGGTGCGGCCGGACCCGTGCATGGTTGAGCCGAAGGTGTCGTGCATGGCGCGATCGGTGCCGACCAGGAGGTAGGAGCCGGTTTCCATCGAACCGCCGCAAATCACCGGCTGGCCGATGTCTCGATAACAAGCCGGCAGCTCCGGACTGCCGGGGCCGAACGCTCTGGTGGCGCCTTTGCGATGCACCAGCCACTCCCCGTCACCATACCGCTCCACTTTGGCGATGTTGTGCGCCACATCGTAGATGAGGTGCATGCCGAGTGCGTGCGGAGTCGAGTCGAAGACGGCGGCGAAGGCCTCACGGATTTGATGGGTGATGACCTGCCGGTTGGCGAACGCCGTGTTGGCGGCGCAATTCATCGCGCCGAAATACTCTTGTCCTTCCGGCGAACGAAAGGGGGCGCAGGCGAGTTGCTGATCCTTGACGGCGATGCCGTAGCGACGCATCGCCTTCTCGAATATTTTCAGATAGTCACTCGCGACTTGGTGGCCGAAGCCGCGCGAGCCGCAATGGACCATCACCACGATTTGATCATGACCGGTCAGTCCCATTGCCGCGGCCGTCTCCCGATCGAAGATACCTTTGTCGGAGAGGACCTGCACTTCCAAGTAGTGATTGCCGGATCCTAAGGTGCCGAGTTGGTTGATGCCGCGTTCAATCGCATAGTCCGTGACGTGCGTCGGGTCGGCGCCGTCGAGGCAGCCGCGTTCCTCGATGCGATCCAGATCCTCTTCCCACCCGTAGCCCTTGGCGATGCACCACCCCGCGCCCTTGCGCAAGACCTCGCGGAAGTCGCGCCGGTTGAGATTGACGAAGCCGCGCGAGCCGACTCCGGCCGGAATTCGTCGGAACAATTCCGTCATGAGCAATTCGAGTTTCGGCTGCACTTCGGACAGGGTCAGGTCGGTGCGGATCAAGCGCATGCCGCAGTTGATGTCGTACCCGACTCCCCCAGGAGAGATGATACCGTCCTCAGGATCGAACGCCGCGACCCCGCCGATGGGAAAGCCGTACCCCCAGTGGCCATCGGGCATGCAGAGCGCGTAGCGATGGATGCCGGGCAGGCAGGCGACGTTGGTGACCTGATCGAAGACCCCGCGATCCATGGAACCGAGAATGGCTGGACTCGCATAAATTCTCGCCGGGACCAGCATGCCGTCTTTTTCGGTCGGTGGAATTTCCCACAGGTAGTCGTCGATGCGGTTGACGTGCATGTCGGTGTTGAGCCTCATCGATGTACCTCACTGTTCGGCAAGCACGACAGCATACGAACCACTGCTTCAGACATCCAGCACCACCCGAGTGGTCCACTGGTTTCCTTCGTGAGTTACCGCGTAGAGATGTTTCGTCACGCCTTTGACGTCCGAGCGAAGTTCTTGCGTGGCTGGATCGACCGGCGCGCCGCTCAGGTCCGCGTGGAGATGCCAGGCCGAGCCGTCGGCCTCCTGGGTCAGCTGTAGTGCGGCCTGATGAAACACCACGCCTTCCGCATCCTTGAGATACACCAATCGTCCCAACCACTCGAACAACAGCGTGTCGACGTCCGGCTCGGACAGATCGACGGTGCGGTGCCAGGTGTGCGCGACGGAGGCCGGATCGGCGAGGCTGTGCAGGAGTGCGTCTGTCGCGGCCTCGAAGAGCGCTGCCAATGAATCGCCTTCGGCCTCGAAGGCCATATCGGCTATCGCGATGTCGTCGAGGAATCGAAAGGTGCCCGGCATGGGCGTCAGCCGAGACCGGCGCGGCGGCGCGCGGCGGAGAAGATCGCCCGGACTTGCTCGATCCCCGGGATCGTATGGCCGAAGGGCAGCGGAACCTTGCCTTTGAAAAACATACGCAGGCCCAGCGGCATGACGTGCAACACGCGTTGCAGATTGATGCCGACCACTTTCAGCGGCATCAAGGCCTCGTTCAAGCGCCCTTCCTGCCGGACGAGGTCGACAAAGCCGGTGATGTGGCGGGCGCCCTCGGCGGTGGTCAAGCCATGCCGCAGTGAAGAGCGGCGCAAGCGAATGATCGCCTCCATCGGTTGGACGTCTTTGGGACAGACCTGCACACACATGTTGCAGCGGGTACAATCCCAGATCCCGTCGTCTTCCTGGAGCGCTGAGAGCCGGACCTGTTTGGCGTCCGACGGTTCGCGCGGGTCTGCCACAAATCGGGCCGCCTTGGCCAGCGCCGCTGGACCGAGAAATCCCTTCGACACTTCGTGTGAGGTACAGGCGGCCACGCAGGCCCCGCACATAATGCAGGCATCTACGTTGTGAAATTGGTAGGTCTCCGGCAGCAACCGCAGTTGCCCCGATGGCCCGTAACGCTTTGTGGGATGGGTGACCGGCGTCAGCCAGGGTGTCACGGCTCGAATCTTCTCCCAGAACGGCGCCATATCGACGACCAGGTCTTTGATGAGCGGAAGATTCGGCAGGGGCTGGATCGTGATTTTGCCGTGACGCTCCAATTCCTTGCGGACAGAGGTGCGACAGGCGAGTTTCTGCGTGCCGTTGATCTGCATGGCGCAGGAGCCGCAGATCGCAGAGCGGCAGGAATAGCGCAGCGCCAAGCGGCCGTCCAACTCGTTCTTGATGCGGATGAGCCCCTCGAGCACGGTCATGCCTCGCCCGATGTCGAGACGATAGTCTTCCTGGTGCGGGTGCTGGTCGGTTTCGGGGTTGAAGCGCTGGATGGTGAAGGTCAGGCGCATAGAATCGTGAGGCGTGAACCGTACAACGTGAAACGGATAACGGGAGCCGCACCTCCGTTGAGAGGCCGTTTACCCTGGATCAGCCGAGCTCAAACACTTTCGGATAGTTCGTGAGATTGCGGCAGCCGTCCTTGGTGACAAGCACCATGTCCTCGATACGGACCGCGCCCAACCCCGGATAGTAGAGGCCCGGTTCCACCGTCACGACGTGGCCCTCCTGGAGCAGCGATCCTGTTCGGCTGATGCGCGGCGCTTCGTGAATATCGAGACCGACGCCGTGTCCCGTGCCGTGAAAGTAGCCCTGCATGCGGCCGTTGACCAGGCCGGTCTTGTACCCAGCCTTTTCGAACCGATCGCAAATGCCTTGATGAATCACCGCGCCGTCGGCACCGTCGCGAATGTTGGTAATGGCTTCTTCCTGCGCGTCTTTGACGGTCTGGTACAGCTTCGTCAATTCCGGCGAAGGTCGCCCGCGCACCACCGTGCGCGACATGTCGGCGAAGTAACGGGAATCGGCCGAGCGCGGGAATACGTCGAAGATAATGCTGCGATGCGCCGGCAACGGGCCGCTGCCTTCGTCGTGCGGATCGCAAGCCTGCTCCCCGCCTGCCACGATGGTATGTTGTGCCACACAGTCGCATTCCATGAGCGCGACGTTGATCAACTTCTTCACGCGTTCCGAGGTCAGTATCTCGCCGTCAAGCCAGAGCACATTGTCGCGAATCTCGGCTCGACGAAGACTAGCGTGCGCGGCAGCCACGGCGGTTTCGGTTGCCCGCTGCGCCGCCTCGATGTGGCGAACTTCTTCGTCCGATTTCATCACCCGCCGTTCATAAAACGGTTCGCGCTTTGTACGGAGCCGGTACCCGAGTTCCTGCAGCCGTTGCGCGTGGAGAAACGGAAACGTCGGCGGCACCAGAATCTCGTGCAGTCCTGCGTCCTGCAGGACCAGATGGATGACATCGATATTACCAGGATCTTTGACGCCCTGGGACTTCGCGCGCCGTTCCAATTCGGAGTACGACAACACGCGATCGACGGTGGCCTGATGACGAGCCCGGTCAACCTCCAGGTCGCTCATGATCATCAGCCGCTCCCCTTTCACCTCCAGGTAAATGAAGGGGTCGGGTGCGATGAACTTCGTGGCGTAATAGAGATTCGAGTCCGTTTCGCTGGCGGCGATGAAGAGGGTCGCGTTGGGGCCGGACGTCTGGTTGTGCTCCGTGGAGTGACTCATGAGGTCAAAGCGATCAGATGATTCGGATGCTATCACGCGGTCCGAAGGTGGTCAAGGCGTGGCCGGGACGCGGGCCGGCGATTGCGGGACGTCGATCGGCGGCGGTGCGGAGGGTGGCGTTTGGATTTCCAGCGCCGGGTCGAACAGCGGTTCCTTTTCCTCCTGCGGCGAGAGAATGTCGATCGGCAGCATGACCGTATTCTTCAACAGATCGAACGCGAGCTGCGCGACACCGGTGAGTCCCGTGGTGAAGGATTTCATCGGCAGATAAGTCACTTCCGGGTCGTCGATCGATCCCTTCACCTGGAAGAGTGCCGTCGCGAGCCCCTTGCGGTCTCCGGCCATCAGGCGCCCGAAGAGCGGGATCGATTTCAAAAACTGCGAGTAGGAGCCGAAGGGGCTGACCGCCCAGATCATGTCGAGCTGATCGGTGGGCAAGTCGTAACTGCCGACGGCCGAGATCTTTAGTACCGGGCTGTCCAGAATGATGTTCTGCGTCTTCACCAAGCCGTTCTGCACCGTCAGGGTGGCGCTGGCGCGGTTGTACTGGAGCCCTTCCTTTTCAAGATCAACCTTGCCTTGCAAGACGGCCGGTAGGTTCAGGATGGACAGGATCTTCCAGATGGCACGCTTTTCCGTTTTGAGGATGCGGCCATCCTGCAGGACAAGTTCAACCTTCCCATTCAGTGTGGGCAGGATACCGTGCGGATTGCGTCCGTGCCCGCGCAGCGCGCCGGTGAGCTTCATGTCGCCGGTCACCGGTTGATCGTTCGCGCCGAGCAGCGGGAGCAGGGCTTCGACGGGAATGCCGGTCATGCGCACCGAGGTTTCCGTTTCAGCCGGCTCGCCCTTCGGCAGGTGCACCACCATCCGGCCCGCCGCATGGCCGGTGCCCGATTGTGTCACGACGCGGTCGAGATCCAGCATGCCGTCTTGAATGGTGAGCCGTCCCGAGAGCCCGCCGAACCGCAGATGCTTATAGAGGCCTTTTTCGATGGTGGCGGTGGCGCTCACCTGGCTGGTCGAGGCCAACGTCTCCAGGAATTCCCGGATCGGCGAGCGGTGCCCCTTGGGGATGAGCAGGTCGAGATCCATCTGCGCCGATTCGATTTTGACCGCGATGACTGGTTTGGTCGTCCAATTCTTTAATGCCCCCGAGAGGCTCACATCGCTGTCCTTGATCCGGAACGACAACTGCTTGATGTCGGCGATGTTCTTGGAAAACTTCAAGCGAAGGTAGATGTCTTCGACCGCGCCGTCCACGCCTTTCAGCGTCATCAGGCCGTTGGTGAGCGCGAGCCACCCACTCGTCCGCCAGTTTTTCCACTCGGCATCCGCCCCCTTCACGTCCATGGAGACTTCAAGTCTGCCGGCCTCGAATCCACTGCGGTAGACCCATTCCGGCAGACTGGAGACGGACACGGTGCCCGTGGCGAGTGAGGCGTCGATCGAGAACTGATCGCCCAGGATGATGCGGCCCTTCAGCGGCAGCCGTAGCGGCGGCACCACGAGTTCAAGACGCGAAATGACCAGGCCGGTGCCTTTGGTCACATCGGCGTCGAGTTCCAGGGAGGCCGGTGAGCCGAACGGTTTTTCGCCGAGCGTCGGGAGCACGAGCTTCGCCTCGTTCAGGCCGATTTCTCCGCGCAGGTGCGGTGCACCGGACGGGCCGGACAGCTGCACCTTGGCGGTGACCATGCCGTACAACAGGTCGTCGGGAAAGGTGCCGGCCGAGAGCATCTGTCGAAGTTGGGTGGCGCTGCCCTTCGCGCGAATCACGAAATCCTGGAAGACGCTGGGCGTACCGCCGCCGATCATGCCGTTGAACTGGAGTTGAGCCTCCCCGACGTTGGCCGTGACCTGATCGAACTGCACGCCGCCGGTTTGCGAGAAGATGATGCGCCCGTGCATGGCCGTCAGCCGTTGCGGCAACGACGGATTCAGGAGGCTGACCTGCTCGGTCAACACCTCCCCGCCCGCGAAGGTGATGCCGTCCGGTTTGTCCAGCGGGCCGACGAGGCGGAACGTCGGATGGGTCTGCCCCTCGATTTCACGCGACTGCGCGAGCAGCGACGTGAGCTTGTCCGCGCGAATGGTCTTGGTGAGAAATCTCACGAGGTCGGCGGCCGTCATGTCGCCGCTGATGTCCAATTCCATCCAGGGCCCGTCGTCCAGAAACGAGACCACAGCTTTGCCGTCGGTGATCGTGAGATTCCCGTACTCGCCGCTCAGCTTGCCGACGCGGATGCGTCCCGGTTCCACCGAGACGGTGGCCGTCAGATCCTGGGTCGGTACAAGGTCGTTGCCGATGAGGGCCGTGCCTTTGTCGATGCGGAAATCGCCCGTGAGCGACAGTTGCGGGCTGGGTGCCGTGGCGCCGGTCAGGGTGGCGGAGAGGATCTCCACTGTGCCGCCCAGTTGCCGCCGTTCAACGAGCGCCGGCAATTGCGCGTGGATCCACTGCGCCGGTATCCGCGCGAAGAGCTGCCGAAGGTCGATCGAGGGCGCGGCGAAGGTGATGGAAAACGTCGGTTGCGAGGTCAGCAGTCCGGCCATGTTGGCCTTGCCGGTGACGGCCAACTCATCGACATTGGCGGCAATTTGGGTGAGCACCACGTCATAGCCTGCGACACCAGGGGCCACGCGGATATGGCTTTGGAGACTAGCACCGCCCTGCAGTTGCTGGGGAACCGGCCTGGGGCCGAAGAAGTCGGCGGCCTCGCGCAGACGCAGGTTGGTCGTGTCGATCTCGCCCTCGAATTGAAACGCAGGATGGACCGAATAGGGCTCCTCGGCCGCCAACGAGGAGGACGATTCGCTCAGACTGATCGTGCCGGTCAGGGAAACGGACGAGGGGACGCCGGTGGTCGGCAGCGCCGCGGAAATATGCAGGTCTCCTTGGGCCTTCCCTGGATAGACTTTGAGCGCCATTTCGACCGATTCCAGCTTGGTCGTCCGGACGCCGTCTGGTCGTGCCTCGTCGGTGACGGTGATATGGCCTTTCTGAATGGTCGCCTCCCGGATTTGGAGCAGACGACTGAACATCTGGTAGGCCGATTCGTCTTTGGCCGCTGAGGGCAATCCGGCCAGCACGTTCCAGTGGCCGGACCGGTTGCGGATCAATGTCACCGTCGGTTCATTGAGAAAGATGCGTTTGGCCACCACCTGCTTCTTCAGCAGCGGGAGCAGGCGCAGCACGATATCGATTTCTTTGGCGGAAAAAACGACGTGGGTTGGGTCGTCGTGGCCGTAAATGCCGACGTTGGTGAGTTCGAGGCGAATGCTGGGCAGCACCACGAGTTTGATGCGATCGACTTCGATCTTACGGCGCAGGCTGGTTTCGAGTTGCTGAAGGAAGAAGTTTTTGAGGATGTCGACGCCGAACAACTCGCGCGAATAAAGGAGGATGAGTACCCCCGCGACCACTAGGCCAACTAGCGACAGCACCACCGTGCGGGGACGAACCCTCACTGATCCTCCTCTAAGTAGAGCAACAACGCAGTGTACTGGATGCGTGCGCGTGAAATCCATACAGAGGCGTGCTTCAGAGGCGTAAAACGTGAAAGGTCTCTATCCCTCTCCTTTCACATTTCACCTCGTGCATGCACGGGTCTATAATGCGCCGGCCGCCGGTCGGCGGGGCACTGGGAGAATCACGAGTGAGGTCTGACACCTCGACGAGACAACCGCGCTGGGGCATCCTTGCCTTGCTGTTTGCAATCAGCGCGGTGACCTACATGGACCGGGTCAACATTTCCGTCACGGCCCGGCAGATGATGCCGGCCTATGGTCTCACCGATCAGGACATGGGCTACGTGTTTTCCGCCTTTGTCTTCGGCTACGCGCTCTGCCAAATTCCCGGCGGTCGCCTGGGTGATCGCTGGGGAGCACGTGTGGTGTTGGCCTGTGCCCTCCTCTGGTGGTCGCTCTGTACGGTATTGACTGCCGTGGTCGCCACCCTGCCGTTGGCCACGTTGGTCGGTACCGTGGGCGCATTGGTCATTGTGCGTTTCCTACTCGGCGTGGGCGAGTCGGTGGCCCTGCCGAATTTCAATCGCGCCGTGGCCGATTGGATGCCGCCAGGGCAACGTGGGCTCGGCATCGGCATCGCCATCGGGGGCATCGGCATCGGTGCGGCCATCACGCCTCCCCTCGCCTCCTGGGTCATGGTGAACTATCACTGGCAATCGGTGTTTTATCTTTCGGCCTTGATCGGTCTGGTGGTGGCCTTGTTATGGGTATTCTGCTCGCGGGATGGGCGGAAGGGCGTGGTGACCGCAGAGACCGCTCATGCCCCGATCCCCTGGCGGAAGATTCTCGCCTCACGCTCCCTCTGGTGGCTCGTCGCGAGTTACTCTTGCCTCGGCTACGTGGCCTACATTTATATGAGTTGGTTTTATCTCTACTTGGTGAACGTGCGCGGCATCGACCTGTTGCGTGGCGGGTGGTTGGCGGCCGGACCCTTTCTCGCCATCCTGCTGTTCTGCCCGCTTGGCGGTTTGATCACAGACAAGCTCGTGCCCAAGCTCGGGTTGCGTAAGGCCAGACTGTCAATCGGCATGATCGGGATGACGCTGGCTGGTGGGTTGATTGCGGTCGGCGCCTGGGTGGAGTCGCACACCATGGCGATCGTGTGCCTGTCGCTCGGCGCCGGCTGGCTGTACTTCACCGTCGGCGCCTATTGGAGCGTGACGACCGATCTGTCGAAGACCCACGCGGGCACCTTGTCGGGCGTGATGAATACGGGCGCTAACGTAGGCGGGGTGATTTCGCCGAGCCTCACACCCTGGCTCGCGGATCACTGGGGCTGGACAGCGTCGCTACTGGTCGCTGCGGTGATTGCGCTCTGTGGAGGGCTGATGTGGATGAAGGTCGATCCGGAGGAAGGATTGAGAGAGTGAGTATACCCTTCAATGCTGCCCGCTCATTTGCTATCTCCTTTGCCGTTTTCTTTGAGGAATAAATTCCGATAGCGGCTCGGCTGACTGCGCCAATACTGTTTCGGCGCCTGCACTTGGCCTCCCAAGTGAGCTGCCGCATGCCAAGGCCAGCGCGGATCGTAGAGGATGGCTCGCGCAAGCGCGATCATGTCCGCATCGCCTCTGCTCACGATCGATTCGGCTTGGTCGTAGTCGGTGATGAGTCCCACGGCGATCACCGGCATAGACACCGCCTGCTTGACCGCACGGGCGAGCGGCACCTGGTAGCCGGGGCCCACAGGAATCTGCTGGCGCGGATCGAGCCCGCCGCTACTGATATGAATCGCCGCGCACCCACGTGCCTCCAGAGCCTTGGCGAACACCATGGTCTCCTCGATGTCCCAGCCGCCTTCAACCCAGTCTGTGCCGGACACACGAACCGTTACAGGCCGATCAGACCGGAATGCGGCACGCACGGCATCAAACACTTCGAGCGGAAACCGCATGCGATGTTCGAGTCGCCCTCCGTACTCGTCGTCCCGGCGGTTCGAAAGCGGTGAGAGAAATTCATGGAGTAAATATCCATGGGCGACATGAATCTGCACGCCGTCGAGGCCAAGCCGCGCCGCGCGCCGGGCCGAAGCGGCGAACGATTCGCGGATGTGTTTCAGAGCAGTGTGATCCAATGCTCTCGGCGGATGCTCGCCGCTTGCAAACGGGGTTGGCGACGGGGCGACAGTCTGCCACCCGTGATTGTGGCTGGGAGGAAATTGTTCCCCTCCTTCCCAGGGTACGTCGGTCGACGCCTTTCGGCCTGCATGGGCCAGCTGGATGATGAGGGGGATGTCCGACCAACGGCGGATGCTCTCGATCGTGCGTGCCATGGCAGCTTCAGTGGCATCGTTCCAGAGCCCTGTATCCGCATAGGTGATGCGGCCTTCCGGCTCAACGGCGGAGGCTTCGATCGTCAGCGCCGCCGCCCCGGAGAGGGCGAGGTGGCCTAGGTGAATGAGGTGCCAGTCGGTCATTTGCCCATCGACCGCCGAATACTGGCACATCGGCGCAATGACGATCCGGTTGCTCAGCGTGAGCCCGCCGACTTGGATTGGTTCGAACAGTTTTGGAGTAGCCATAATCACTTTCTTAGCAGGTGTGTGATCGATAAGAAAAGGGGAAGACGGGTGAGAGGGCTGCGACTAGAGGCGGTGAGCTGTGGGAAGCCGCCAGTCACCGATGGCCCATGGTCTAGAGGCCGGGCTGGGAAACATAGGGACTTGGTCCCCGATCCCCGTATGTCTCATAGACATGCTCGAATACGGCGCTACATTTCTGTTTGTAAATATCCGGCGTATAGGCACGAGGAAGGCCCTGGTCGAGCACATCTTCGATAGCCAGCTTCACTTTTGACCGAGCCGCGACGGTGTGCCGCCAATCCAGGACCAGCAACTGTTTCAGTTTGGACAGCAAATCCCTGGCGACTTTCTTCAATTCCGCCCGTTCTGCGGCCCGTAATTCCGGGGCAGGGCGTGTCAGAATGTCAAAGATCACCAATTCTTCTTCGGAAAGATTCTCCCGGACGTGGCGTTCCTGCTCTTTATTCAAACTGCGGCTGAGCGCCAGGAGCTCTCTGAACAGCTCGTCGATGTTACGGCTCCCCGCATTGTAGGCGTCGATCAATTCTTCAAACTTAGTCAGATAGTCGGCCCTCGTGCGATTCAGACGAATCAGCTTATCGAGTTGAGCGCGGATGGCCGCCTTCAGTTGCTCCAGGTCGATCTGTTTGGTTTTCGACTTCCCAAACCGTTGTGCGAGGGCCTCAAAGTCGATCTTTGTCAGGTCGATCACGCCATTACCAGACTTTCCTTGGGGAATGTGAAAGCCGTCGGCAGCCACGGACGCATCCAGAATCTTATTCAGGTCGGCCATCACGGCTGAAATATCCGCCGGCCCCTCCCCCGTCCTTTCACGCAGGCTCGCGGCGATGGTGGCCAGGCAGCTCACGCGAGAGGCGCATTCCAGCAGGGAGGGGTCTGGCTTCACCGCCTGAAAGAGCGTGCACACATAGCGTTCGTGGGCCAAAAAGTCCTTTCTGAGTGGATCAGGTGAGATCAGCGTTTCGACCGCTTCCGCAATCCTGGTGAGCCGCTCCAAGGTTCCGGCGCCCAGTCCTTCAATTTCCTTCAGGCTGACGCCATGCACTTGGCACAAGGCCGTGACGTCGTGAATCGCCTGGCGCAGTCCATCAACCAGCCTCTGTTTGTCACGGATCGGGCGCTCGCCGCCTTTCCCTTTGGCATAGAGGGCAAGCGCCTTCTCCAGCGATTCGAAGACATTGGCATAGTCGACAATCAAGCCGCTGTGCTTGCCGGGGAATACGCGGTTGGCCCTGGCAATGGTCTGCATCAGGGTGTGGTTCCGCATCGGCTTATCCAGATAAATCGTCGAGCAACTGGGCGCATCGAAACCGGTCAGCCACATGGCGCAGACAAAGACCAGGCGCAGCGGGTCTTTCGCCTCCTTAAACTTTTCGTCCAGGCCGCCGTCGTTCATGCGCTTCCGGTGCGGCGCGATGTCCAGCCCCAGTTTCTTCATCTCAGCAATCTCGTTCTGGGCGGAGGAGACGATGACCGCCATGTCGGTCGTACGGATCACCTCGAGGCGTGCCTTGAGTTCCCGGATGCGATCGGGATCGGCAGGCCTGGCCCCATACGTCCTGAGCCCGGCCATCTCCTGTTCGACGCGCGTCGCTTCCTCGTTCCAGTGCGCCCGGACCTTGTCATGCATCCGCAAGGCTGTCGCCTTGTCGATGGAGATCACCATCGCCTTGCCTTGAAAGCCTCGTCCGAGGAAGTGCCGGACGATATCCTTGGCGATCGTCTCCAACCGGTCGTCGCGCGTCAGGAGTTGATACTGCCGGCCGAGTTCCCGCTCCAGCCGCTTCTCCTGCTCGTCGTCGAGTCCGGCTGCCTCAATCAGGTTATAGATGTCGTCGTTGAGGTGCGGATTCTCCAACCGGAGCTCCGGCGTCCGGTTCTCATAGAAGAGCGGTACCGTCGCGCCATCTTCAACGGACTGCTGGAAGTCATAGACAGAGACGTAGTCGCCAAATACCTCGCGCGTCCGCTCTTCCCCTGCAATCAAAGGCGTGCCGGTGAAGGCGAGGAAAAGGGCGTTGGGCAAGGCGGCACGCATATTGAGGGCCAGAGTGTCGTACTGGCTGCGGTGGGCTTCATCCGTCAGCACGATCACATCGGACCGGTCGCACAGCAGCTCAGGAGTTTGGAATTTGTGGATGAGCGTGAAGACATAACGATGGTTTTCGCCAAGCAACTGCCGCAACTGCGCCCCGCTTTGGGCGTGGCACTGGTCGCTTTCCGTCTCGCTGACCGCGCCACAGGCCTTGAACGTCTTGGCAATCTGATCGTCCAGCTCAACACGATCCGTCACCACAACGAAGGTCCAATTCCCGGGAATCTTGCGGAGGATTTTCTGGGCGAAGAACACCATCGCGAGGCTTTTGCCCGAGCCCTGCGTCTGCCAGAAGACGCCCGCTCGTCCGTGGCCCTGCTTTCTGGCGGTCAATGTGGCGGCGATGGCATTGTTCACGCCGAGGTACTGGTGATTTTGGCCGAGCACTTTGACCAATCCCGCCTTGTGCTCGGAGAACAGCGTGAAGTTTTCGAGCAGATCCAGGAGGCGTGATGGTTCACAGGTGCCGCGCAACATCACTTCCAGCGACACCCGGCGGGGTTCGTCTTCACGTTCGATCCGCTTCCACTCGAAGAAGCGCTCCCAGTCGGCTGTGAGCGAGCCGATATGGCTTTCCGTTCCATTGCTGGCGATCATCAGGCTGTTGAACCAGAAGAGTTGGGGGATGTCGGCCTTGTAACAGGTGAGATTGTCATCGAAGGCCTGTTGCGCAGGCACGCCGGGTTTCTTCAGCTCGATCACGACGAAAGGCAGTCCATTCACGAATCCGACAAGGTCAGGCCGCCTCGTATAAAGGGAGCCGGTCACGCTGAGTTGACTGACGAGCAGAAAATCATTGGCGAGAGGATTGTCCCAATCGATGATGCGAACCCGTTCCGGCTCCTGGCCGCCGCTCGTGGCATCCGCAACAGTCACTTCGATGCCGTCTTTGAGCAGCCCGTACACCTCCCGATTCGCCGCTACCAGGCTCATGGCCGATCGGTCACGGGTCAATTGGTCGATGGCTTGGGAGAGTGCTTCTGGCGGGAGAGAGGGATTGAGGCGTTCGAGCGAGGTACGGAGACGAGGGAGAAGAACCGTTTCCCCCTTGGTTTCTCGACCGAACGTACCGCCCAGGCCAAAGATCTCCTCGGCAGCGGAGAGAACCTGCCAGCCCAAGGTTGCGAGAAGATGCATGGCCGGCTGTTCGACAAGCTGATCTTCTGAGTAGGCTTGAGCCATTTAGGCGACGAGGGGAAGAAATTCCTCACTGCTCATCGGTTGATATCCGATCTGAAACCTGCCTTCGAGTTCGACCAACACGCGTTGATTGTGTGGCGCCGGGGGAGGATTATTCCGGATCACATGGGCGCGCATGTTCTCGACTCCTCCGGCGATCGCGGCCAGCATGTCCTTGATGAGATACCGAGGGGTCCACCCAACCATGAAGTAGTCACCAGGGGTCAACAGTTGGATCGCTGCGCCTGTGGCGGGATTGTTCAGCTCTACGGCTACTTGCAGAGCGGCCCCGGCTTCCAACCGATTCAACCGCTCCTGGGACGGCATGTTCACGTGACGCCACCCGTGCAGGAAAAACCGACTGGCAAACCTTCCATCCCGGTGAGGACGGATTTGGGGGAAGACTTCCAAGTTATCCGTCTGGCGTCCCCCGCCGGAGACGGCCAGAATCGCGAACGGGTCTCGTTCCTCTGGCGAGAGCGCCAAGCGTTCAAGGTACTCGGCATAATCTTCCCGCTTCGGACTAATCAGGCGGTTTTGGAACAGAGGGAATAACTCACCTGATTCATACACTTTCTCGAACTGAGGAAACGCATCCAACGGTTGGAAGCCTGCCTTGGCTTGAGCCTCCAACACACCCTTCGTATAGAGAAACCGAAACCACCCCTGCCCCGGTTCGGATTCCAGGCGACCGATAGGAAACCAGGCACGCGAGCCAGGGCGTGCCCCACCATCTGGCCTCGCATCCTGCCAAGCTAAGAACAGCGTTTTCATAAGAATGTACCCACTACTTGCCCAAAGGTGACACTGAGAAGCCCTTTTGCAAATGTCCGTTGCCGTGGATCGATGGCCTGATCCGGCACACGATCGACGACGGACAGCATGCGGTCCAAGCCGACATTCTGCACCATTTGGCTCCATGGTTGAAAGTACCGAGGCCAGGCGCGGGCGGCCACCTCGAACAGCCTCAACGGGTTCGCTCCATGTTCATCCGTGGCCTTGATGAAGATCGCTCCGCGCCCCCGAGCGGCATACCATTCGAAGCGATACGCTTCTTTCAGCCATTGGCCGATCTTCTCCACCGGCTCATTGCGCCCGAGGGAAGAGGCATGATCAAACGTGGGAGCCACTCGGTGAAGATGTGTTCCATCATTCGAAGGCATACGAATTAGCGCCCAGTTTTCATGGTGCCGGTCGGTGTTCAGAATCAAGGCATCCAACGTCACGTACCCGGCCAACTGGCTGAATGCCCTATCCCGTTCCTCTCGATCAGGAATTACTACGGCAATTGCGTTCGCGATATTCTCAATCGTATGGTCTGGCTGGGCCCGTCGTCCTGCCCGATCATATCCCAAGACAGCCCCGGCTAGGAGGTCGTTACCGTGAATTAACTCGGTGCCAGGTCGGGACAGCTCAGGAAACCGTCGGCTGATACAGCCAACTGCGCCATCGAGTCTGGCGAGTTCGACACGTGCATGCGGGATCTCGAGGAGCCCAGCCAATTCAGCTGCGACCTTTTCCGCCCAGTGCTCCCCGGTGATCTCGCCATTGCTCAGGCGCGCGTACTTGAAGAGCCACGGCTCCGAATCCGTACCCACCTGCACCCACCCCTTCCGCTTGCTGCCCATCTCTTCGGGAGCGAGCACGTCTTCTTTACGAAGAGAAATGATGGGATAGGATTCAAGGGCCGGCATGCGATTCAACAGGAGAGCGGGATTTGCCCCGACAGCAGCCGAGGGAGCAGCAGGTCGCGGGTGCGCTGGAGGTTTGCAGTCTGTTCGACAAGTCTCCAGCAGAGTTGGGTTATCGGTTCGCCAATCTTGGCCCAAGCACCTTGAACTTCTTCGCTTGGGAGCACGATTGTGAATCGTTTGAAATCGCTCAGAATGATCCTGGGAATAGCTGCGCCGGTCACATAATTCTTCAATCGGTCCTTATTCTCCTGTGCGCTCAAAATGGCGGTCAGCAAGTGAGGATTAATCATCTCATTGGGACGGAGAATCGCGATCGAGGAAAGAAGTACCAATTCCTGCTCTTCACGGACGACGAAGATATGCTTCAAATAGTTGGCGCCATCTTTTGTAATGAGAACGTCATTCTTCTTGGGTTTGCACCCATTCCTCACAAGCTGATCAAAGTCTTGCCTGCTGATATAACGACATCCTTCCAGGTTGAGACCCCACTCGTGCATATCTTTCGAGGATGCCATAGGCAAGCCTTGTTTGATGGACTTTGGGCTTGAGTGTGAACCATCAGTCACCAACTCGCAGACATCATCAACGCGCACAATCTTCCAGCCTTGTGGAATCGGTCCGAGGCGGGAAGAAACCATTTTGATTTTGTCGTGGCCGGGGAAGCGGAAGTGGACGAACCACTCGCGGTAGAGGGATCGGGCCATCTCTTCCAGAATCTTGATGCGCCGTTGGTTGTTCTCGATCAGGTCGTCATAGGCAGACAGAATGCCTGCGATTCGGCGCTGGACGGGAAGCGGAGGAATGTTGACTGACACATCATACATTCGCGCTGGCGATGTGTGGCGGACAGTTGCGCCTGATGCACTGCCTTTAATCTGACCACGGACCGCTGTCGTATTTAAAAGGTAGAAGAGGAATTCTGGGACAACCTCGTCATGACGAATATTTGTCACCTTTCCGAGGCGCTGGTTGTGTAAAAACCGGCCACTCTCAGGAACAAAAGCGGGACTCCCAAGTATTGGAGCGTTCTGAGTAAGATCAGTCATTGCTACCAGCAAATCACCTTTGCGCAACACAAAATCCTCAGGTATCTCACCCGCATAATATTTCTCCTTCTCGCCCTTAAGTTTTAAGCCACCTTCTTCACGAAAGTTTCCTGGCGTTAAAAGAACAAAGTTCCCTTCGTCGGAGAAGAACTCTCCTTTAAATGCATACCCATGCTTGATTTTTAATAAATCACCAAGTTTTCTATTTTTCCATGCTGCTGCGGTCACGTTTCGAGAATCTCCGCAACATTCCGAGCGATAGTCTGCTCCAGCTCACGGGCCTGGGCATTCAGCGTTTCCAGTTCTTCATTCAGCGCTTCAAGCTGTTCCTTGAAATCCTCGTCACTGACTTCTTCGCCGGGTGCCACACCGACATAACGGCCAGGGTTGAGGCTCCAGCACTGCGTTTCGATTTCTTTGATCGTGGCGGCTTTGCACAAGCCCGGCACGTCGGTGAACTTCAGCTTCTTGCCGAATACTTCTTTGAGCTTGGCTTCGGCCCCGGGCCCTCCGAGGGTGAAGTCCGGCTCCTCGCCCCGGTAGAGCCGGACAGCGTTGGCCAAGAATCCGATCTGGCTTTCGGTCCAGTCACGGTGTGCCCGATCCACCTGGCGGTAAATGTGTCGCGCATCGAGAAAGAGGACTTTGTCGGCTCTCGGCGTCTTCTGCTTCCCTCGATCCAAAAACCACAAGGTACAAGGCAGCGTGACGGTGTAGAACATGTTCGGCCCCACGGCGACCATCACATCCACCGCACGGGCTTCGATGAGCTGCTTGCGGATCTCCTGCTCGGAAGAGCGAGCATCGGAGGCGCTGTTCGCCATGACGAAGCCGGCTCGCCCGGTCTGGTTCAACGTCGAATAAAAGAGTTGAATCCAGAGGTAGTTCGCGTTGTCGGTGCGAGGCAGGCCGAAGGGATACCGGCGGCCTTTGCCCACCTCGGCTTCCAGCCGCTCCTTATCGACGGCGTTCACGTTGAACGGCGGATTGGCGAGGACGAAGTCGAATTTTCCGGTACTGTTGTGCAGGTCGTCGTAGTAGGTGATGGCTTCTTTGATATCCCCTTCGAGGCCGTGCATGGCCAGGTTCATGCGGCAGAGGGCGACTGTGGCTGCGACCTTTTCCTGTCCATGAATAGCTAGTTCTGACGACGGGTTCTTCTTATGCTCGGCGACGAAGCGGGCGCTTTGGACGAACATGCCGCCGGAGCCGCAGGCGGGGTCCAGGATGCGGCCATGGTAGGGCTCCAACACTTCCACCAGCAGGCGCACGATGCCCGAAGGCGTGTAGAACTCGCCGCCCTTCTGTCCTTCCGTTCGGGCAAACTCGCCGAGGAAGTATTCGTAGATGCGCCCGAAGGCATCGTAGTCCATGGTCGCCGGGATTTCGGACACGCGCTTGAGCAGTTCCTTCAACAACGTGCCGGCAAAGACTTCATAGGTCTTAGGAAGCACTCCGGCAAGCTGAGGATTATGCTTTTCAATGTCGCGCATGGCTTCATTGATCGCCTTGCCGGCATTGCTGCCTTCCGGCAGATGGAGAAGCCTTTCGAATCGGGCGTTCGGCGTCAGATAGAGCACCCCTTCGGCATGATAGGCGGATGGTTCGTCCACGCGTGAGCCGCGCCGTGACGAAGACGCCATCTTCTCCAGGCCGGCCCTGATCTTGGCAAAGCGTACATCGGCGAAGCGGAGGAATATTAGGCCTAAGACCGGGGTGGAATATTGGGCCGCGGTCAGGCCGCTATTGGCCCGCAACTGATCGGCCGCATCCCACAGACGTTTTTCCAGCGCGTCCGTCGCCGTGTCTTTTTCCGATGGGGCAATCCATTGCATGATCGGTGATGTCGCCCTCCTAACCTGTCCTGAAAAAAGTCCGTACCCATCTACGCTTTTGCCGCATGGAAATCAACGTCTATGGCAGCAACCCGTGGCAGGTACTGAGCATTGATCGGTGCGGCCCCTACTCTCTCGCGTTTCCAAAGAAAGGGAGCTTAACAGTACCCCGTGACACCTGGGGTCACATTGCGGAAGTTTTATCTCAATCGCTCACGCCCGATTCACTTCCGCCGGTTGCGGCACGCCTGAACTATCCAGTTGGTAGGCGTAGGCCTCTTTCATTTGCACGTTGCCGCTGTCGGTGTAGACGAAGAGGCGGTGGCCGTCGGTGCGGGTCTTGACGAGGCCGTAGGCGGTGCGGCTGAAGCCGAAGAACGGTCCCCGCTTCTTGGCGGCCTTCTCGTCTTGGAGGCGGCTGGGCCCTTCGGTTTGGAAGAAGGCCACGAGTTCGGTGACGAAGATGAGTGGTTCCGGGACGCGCGACCATTTGCCGAGAGCGCCCATGAGGGTGGCGCGCGGGTGGATGTATTCTTTGCGCGCATTTTCGTCGCCGCTGGACACGCAGCTCACGATGGGCGACACAGCTTGAATGAAGGCGCCGGAGAAATCGGCCGAGCCGTGATGCGGCACCTTGAACACTTCCGAGCGCAGATTGAGCGTACCTTTGTTATGTTCCCGGGCAAGGAAGCGGCTGGCCTCGTCGTTCAAGTCTCCTGAGAACAGGAAGCTGAAGCCGCCGTAGCTCAAGCGGAGCACGATCGAATGGCCGTTGATGGTGTGGGAGGCGGAATGGCCGGTGAAGCCTTCGTCGCTGTCGTTGAGCGAGTCATGGCCGATACGCGGCCCGGTCGGCGGTTCACCGAGAAAGCGCAGTGCCGGTTGGCCTCCCACCTGTGTGGTGATCGGCCCCAATACTTCGATGCGCATGTCGGTCCGGTTGAAAAACTCGAAGGCTTGATTGTCGCCGAGCTGCAGACGGCGGAAACTAATGGGGTTGCGGCTATTGTAGGTGGCGAGGGTCTGTTTCCATTCTCTGAACGGCTCGTTCATGTCCTTGTCGTCGACGCCGAGCAGATTCTCTTCCAGCCCCGTGAGGTACAGTCGTCCGTCCACGGTCTTGGTCGGTCCGAGGAGTTTGGTGTCCGGTACGTCTTTGTTGTTCATTCTGGTCGGGCGTTTGACGAGACCGTTGTGGTAGACGCGCTGTGGCTGCATGAAGAGTCGCTTGCGTGTAACCTTGTTGGTTTCGGATTTGAGGATCTCACTCAAGCCGGCGAAGTGATCGGCGTCGCCATGGGTGACGACGATGCAATCGATCTGCTTCGGGTGGTCGGCGCTGGTGTTGCGGAAGCGCCCGGCCAGGTAGCGCGCGAACATCTGGTTGTCGCCGCCGTCGATAAGGATGATTTTTCCGTCCGGCGATTCGATGACCATGCCGTCGCCTTGCTGGACATCGACGAAGTTGACCTTCAAGACTTTGTTGTCCAGCACGGGGCGAACCAGGTCGGCCACCTTGATGCCGGACGATTTGGTCGGCTCGATGTAACCGGTGATGGATTCGGGGAGGATGCTGCCGTCGGGTTTTTCGCGAAAGACGGTGATGCTCACTTCGAGGTACGTCGCTGCCTGCTTCACCACGGTGATTTCGTCGCCCCAGGCGACCGTGCGGATGTACTGTTTGCGCCCTCGCTCTTCCCACACATCGGCCAGATCGACATTGAGTACGGTTTGATCAGGCATAGAATCTCCCCTTCAGGCTATTGAGAATGGCTCCCGGCGGCATTCCCGGGTGCGCGGTTCTCTGTCACGTACTGCAACGGTACGCCTCAGTCGCCGTGATTGCGGCGGCATAGCCGGACTGCCGGTTTGAACAGCTTGGCACGGTGTGGCGGTTTCACGTCGCCGTCTTATTGGGTGCTTCGTGGCGTCCAGATAATTGCGGCGATAGAATACGCCGTTCATCGGGAGAAATCACGCCGCCCTCCCTCTTGCCGATGGAATCTCCCGCCTGGTACATTTGCGCCATGACCATGCAATTTCAGAAAAAAGATCCGCGTGCTACGATCTCCACTCCGTTCGGCGACATCCGGATTCGCTTTTACCCGGACGATGCGCCCCGGCACGTGGAGAACTTTATCAACCTGGCGAAGATGGGCTTTTATGACGACACCACGTTTCATCGTGTGGTGCCGGGCTTCATCATTCAAGGTGGGGATCCGTTGAGCAAAACGCCCGATCGCCTGCTGCACGGCACCGGTGGTCCCGGCTATTTCCTCAATCCCGAACCGAACGACCGGCCCCATAAGCGCGGCGCGATTTCGATGGCCAAGATGCCTCGCGACGGCAACAGCACCCGCGATTTCAACGACAACGGCTCCCAGTTTTTCATCTCCCTGCAGGACAACGGCGGCCTCGATCGGCGGTATTCGATTTTCGGGGAAATCATTCGCGGCATCGAGGTCATTGACATGATCGCGAAGATGCCACGCGATGAGCGCGACAACCCGCTGGAACCGATTCGCATGAAGGTGACGGTGAAGGAATAGTCGCCTGCCAACCAGGCGTGCGCGTGTACCGACGAGTCTGCTACCTGATTTCCCCATTGTGATGATACCCCTCCCCTTGCCAAGCAGGTCGCTGATACGCAGCCTCGGGTGGTGTCTGCTCGTGCTCACCATCTCCATGTCCGCCTGCGACGGTCAGCGGCAACGCCTGATGACGGAACAGTATCCTTCATACCCGGAGAGCGTGCGCTGGGCTATCGATAGGGGGAATATTCTTCGCGGCATGACGGAAGACCAGGTGTATCTCGCGCTTGGTTCACCGGTATGCAAGAAGGACGTGGCGGATGAGGGACGGACAGTCACGGTCTGGCTCTACCCGCCGATCGGACGCAACGCCTGCGTCACCAGCGCCTTTCGCGTCTACTTCGAGCAAGGTGCCGTCACCACCTGGGACCGCTACACCACACCAACCCGATATACCGATCCAGCCGGCGGCGTACCTCTCTACTAGCATGAGGGTGAAAAAGCCTCCCAGCTTTGTTCTCGCATCGCTTCGATCCTCAACGTACCGCAAGGGTACGCCTCGTCCCTTCGCTCGCTGCGGCCGCGCTGGGCGGACTTTTTGACCCTCCTGTGCCATACCCTGTGGAGCGTGAACGTACACACGTGTACTGAGAGTCGCGCGACGATTCTGAATTGTGCTGAGGTGTTGGAATAGGGTGCTGGTTGCTCAATCGATTATCCGGCGACGCCGCAGGCGTAGTTTGACGCCGAGAAGCAAGGACAGCAGTTTATTTCGCAGGTTTCCCGCAGAACGGTCAAAACGATTGTCCACCTAGGCCGCAGTGACGAAGGAGCGAGGCGTAGCCTTGCGCTACGTTGAGCGAGCTGAGAGACGCGAGAACAACTGCGTATGTCTCTTGGCAGGCTGCTCAAAAAGCCCGTCCAACAAGGCCGCAGGCGAGACAAAACCGGAGGCGTAGCCTCGGGCTACGTTGAGGATTTTGTCGAGCTGAGAACGCAGGTGGCGGGATTCTTCAGCAGCCTGCCCTAGAAGAAGGCCATGCTCGCATACGTCACCGTCGAATTATACTGATCCGTGATCCCGCGATCGTACCGCAGCACCTGCCCCGTTTCCGCCTGAATCAGACGCAGCATGGAGTAAATCGGCGAGAAGCCCGAGATACGGCGCTGATCGTTTTCCTTCTGGATGAACTTGGCGAATTCTTCCGGGTCGCGGTTCTCGACATGCTTGAGCATCTCGAGGTCGGTCTGCATGCAGCGATGGAAGGAGAAGTCTGTCGGCGGGGCCGAGTCGCCGTAGCGCATGCCGATGTGGGCGAGTTCCGCACCCACGACGACGCAGTACGATTTGCCGCTAGCGGCAAGCGCCTCTTTTAAGGCCTGAAGAAACGTCTCGACCTGCTCCCGGATTTGCGGATCGCGCAGACTGTCCGCAGAAAACGCCGTGAGGATCGGAACAATCGTAAACGCCTGCTCTTGACCGAGGGTCTCTTGCAGGAACGGCAACTGAAATTCCAATGCATGTTCATTGTGATGTGCCAATTCGTCGGTGAAAGCAGCAGGGATCTGTTCGCGCAGGCGGTCGGTGACCGCGCGTTCGACTTTGACGAGCCCCAATGGTGTCTGAAAATCTTTGTCGGTCACGGCCACGGGGTGTTCGAGCCCGGAGTGAGCGGTGCCGATCAGCACGTAGAGATCCGGCTTCTGGGCGTCCTGCAATTCCTTATAGGCCCAGGCATAGATCGGTCCGGCTTGTTTCATCTCGTAGGTGGGCGCGACGAGGGCCTTGATGAGTTTGCCCTTGTGCTCGGAGGCTTTCACCTCCGGCCCTTCTTTGGATACGAAGAAGCTGTTGATCTGCGCGCGCAATTTGGCAGGGTCGGCTTCATAACTGCGACCGGCAAATTGCGGCGAACGGGAGGGCGCCTGGCGATAGGCGGTCAGCGCCTGTTGCTTGGCCTGCTCGGTGCGCTCCCCTTCGAGAAAGAGTTTGGTGTCCAGATCGGCCAGTAACTGCTCGACCTTATTCGGCATGAGGAATTCGCCGAAGCGCTTCAGATAAATCGCCCCGATGTCCTGGACGCTATGCTCCCCGTCGAGGTGCTGCACGATGAAGAAATAATTCAACGGCAGGACCAGGCGTTCCTTGCTCAATCCGGTGGGGTCCCAGAGCACAATGAACTGCTCCTCCCCTTCCTTGATCGGTGAAAATTGCAGATTGCGCAGCAGCGGGTACTGCTTGGGATCTTTGGCAGTCATGGTCGGTGTGGATTCCATAGTGGCGGCATTGTAACGGAGCAAACTTCTCAGGCGCAACAGGAGAGCGGGATGTTGAACAAGCCGCGGTGTGACAGTTCCTTCGCAAGGTACAACCTGGTCGCTATTCCAGGACAACCTCGTGGCTCCATCCCGCCGGTTACTGATTGGGCGGATGGCTGCTGCTGCGGCGGCTGAGGACGATCAAGGTGGCGACGGTCAAAAGCACCAGCCAGAGAGTGGGACGCCCATAGGAGGCATCGGAGAATTCGATCAGGTCGGTCAGCCGGCCGATCAGCAGCGACATGCGGGCCATCACGGTGTAGCCAAAGGCCGCGCCGAAGGAAATCATTAGGAACAGAATCCCAGCACGGGCGACGGCTTTGCCAGGACCGGAATGTTCGACGGAGAAGAAGAAATAAAACAGCACGGAGACGACGCCGATCAGGATGATGATGCCGTTCAAATGACTCGCCGGGTTGAGCAGCGAATAGTCGAAGGTGACGCCTCCACCTGGCGCGATGCCGAGGAGCGGTCGCACGGTATCCTCGATCTGTTTCAAAATGAATGAGGAGATGGTCCGGGGAATCGCCAAGCCTGCCCCGACGCCGACGATGAACGCGAAGGCGTAGCGCGACAGCCAGGCGGCCTTCGGGACATACCGGGTGAGCATGAGCATCCCGATGCCGACGGGAATCAACAGCGACCATTCACCCTTGTCCAGTATCGGCCGTACGATTAGCGTCATCACGACCGTGTCATAGGTCTTCACGATCGTATAGCCCAGCGAGACGCCGACATAGAGGTGTTCTGCGAGCTTGAACAGCGGATTGTCCTCATACAGGAACGAGAGGATGAAGAGCGTCAGCCCTGTGGCGATCCAGGCGCCGAGTATGACACCGAACGACAGTTCCATAGCGCCTAGGACCCCATCCCGTCCTGCCGGCGCTGTTGACGCCGTAAGGAGAAGTAAAAAATGTTGCAGATGGCGACGAGCACGATGATGGCCAGGTGTGTGGCCGACTGAGCATCCATGCCGGCGACCGCTTTCCCCTTCTGCCCGATCAACGTTTCATATTCCGCTGCCCCGCGCAGGCCGCCGATCAAACCGTTGATCTGCCCGCTGCGTAACAGCGGATAGAGGCCCGGCGCGATGACACCGGTACACCCGCCGCCCAGTTCGAACTTGTATTTGTCTTTGCCGAAGACGTACCAGGCTTCGACGCCGGGATTCCCCGCGCCCAGGCTGACCGCATAGGTGACATCGCGCAGGTTCTGCACACCGGCTAGTACCGGGAGACCCTTGGTGGCCTTCCCTCCATAGTCTGCAGGGAACGCGTTATACAGATCCTGTCCCATATTCAGAATGACGGCGCTGCCGCCGGGACTCCAGCCCAGAAACACGTAGTCCTTCCCGTTCTCCTTGCCCGCTTCTTTCGCCGTGTGCGTCAGGATTTGGTCAGCGAGCCCGGTGCCTGAGACCCAAAGCGTCATGGCCACGACGCGCAGGTTCTTCTTAAACGCGTGGCGCAAAATCGCAATGGCTTGCGGATAGAGTTCCGGTTTGGATGCGGGATCGAAATCCAACGAGAGGAGAAAGACCGATCCTTCGGGCAGTCCTTCGATATAGTCGTAGACGCCGCGTACTTCGGAGGAAATCTTGATAGGCAATCCGACCGGGAACAGCAGCGGCACAAGCGTGCAGAGGCCGATCACCAGAAAGATGATCCGCCGGTCGATGCGCAACATACGCTCGGCGAACGTCATTCCTTGCCCCCGCCGAGGTAGGAGCGTTCCACGCCGAAGATGATTTTGAACGAGAGGGCGACGGCGCCCAGGCTCACGCCGATCAGAATCGCTCGCCGCACGGAGGCGTTCAGGACATTCAAAATCCAACTCGACAGGTCGCCGCTGAGCGGCAGGATATATTCGCCGAGCGGCACGCGTCCCATCATCACGATGACGGCGGCCACCAACAGCACGGCGGCTTCACGGCTTCGCGCACGGAACGAGCGGTAGGCGGCAGAGGCAATGAAGAAGGCCAGGATGGCGAACATGGTGCCTTGCAGCGGCACGAGCGTATAGGAGTAGACCCAACCGAACGAGGTCAACGCGCCATCGATACTTTCCTTGCCGTTATTCCAGAGTCCCACGATGATCGTGCCGAGCATGCCGACGTACAGCACCAGGTTGTAGACCCAACCGGCTTCCTTCCGGCGGATCTTGGCTGCATGCACGTGGAACAGGCTGGTGATGCCGAGGACGAGCGCGAACCCGCCGATGATCTGGAGCCACTTGGTGACAGTGGTGAGCAGTTGTTCGGAGGCCGGATGCGGCACGTAGTATTGGGCTGCCATGACCAGTCCCGTAATCATGGTGATGAGCAGCGGGAGTTGTCGGCGAAGGAAAATCATTTGAGATCCTTAAACAGGTCCAGCAGCGGCTGTGCCCAGCCGTTCCCGGTGAGCACGGCGACGGTGGCCAGCAGCGTTCCGATCCCGATGACGCTCAGAATGAACGCCTTGCCGAGATCCTGCCCGCGCAGTGTGCCGATCTGGATCGGTTCCTTCGAGAGGTAGGCGCTGGCGGCATACAGTTCCTCGCCGATCAGGGTGTAGTCGCAGGTGGTCACGAAAAACGGCAACTGGTGGTCCGAGTCGGTGCCGGCGATTTGAATGGCCCCCGTGCTTGCGCCGGTTTCCGTCAGCAGGAGCGATTCGGCAAAGTACGACCCCATGAAAAAGTTCGCTGCCGGTTTTCGCCGCAGCATGATGCCGTCGACCGCCGCGGTATAGCTGAACTGGTCGCTGGTGATGAAAAAGTTCGCGTCATCTTTGAACAGGTCCGGTTTCCCCGCTTCCATGTAGGCCTGCTTGGTGATTTCCTGGCAGACCGCCATCGTGATCGGCTCCCGATGGGGCACCAGCAATTCCGTTTCGTACGAGGCGGCCTTCTTGGCGACGCGTCCCAGGATCACGGCGGCGGCAATGGTTGAGGGATCGTTCATGTCGTGCGCGCCGGTCATGTAGAGCACCGGTTTGCCCAATTCCGTCGCTCGCCCGATGGCTTCATCGACGGCATCCAAACCGGGAATGCGGCGCAGAAAGATCTCTTTTCGCTTGGCCAGGCTGATGGCGTAAAACACGATCGCGCCGAACATCAACGCCAGCACGAGGTTGTTCACCTGGTTCCAATTCATCCAGTTCGGTTCCGCGGAGGCGACAACGGGCGGGGCAATCAATCGTTCCTGCCCGCTAACCGACGCGACGGTGACGGCATAGGGCTGGCCGGATTTGACTTCCATGCCTTTGCCGTTTTTGATCAGAAACTGATGGTCATTGGGATCCCCGGTTCTCGTCCACCAGGCCGACTTGCCCTCGCGGACGTAGCGCGTATTGGCAGGAAATTCTGCCACGACTTTCCATGCCGTTGGGTCTTGGGGAAGACCGCCTTCATGAACCAGGATTTGATATTTCGTGGTGGCACTATCAGTTGCGGAAGGAGCCCAGAGCACTGTGAGACTCCCACCTCCGTCGCTGGGGGTATCGATCACACGCAGTTGCTGCGGCATGGTCTGCGCTTGGGCGAACGGCGGCAGGAGCGCCGGCAGGCAGAACATAAAGACTAGGATGAGGAAGCGATGCAGCACGCGGTTCAGGCTCCTTCGATCACTTCGATATTGGCGCGCGGCACCACGGTCGTCGTGCCGTCGGGGAAGCGGACTTCAAGCACACGGACTTCACTTTCGGTCGGAATGGCGCGCAACTCCGACGGCAGTCCTGAGACGGCGCCGATCTTGCCGAACAGCGGGTCGCGGATGATGCGGACCGGATCGCCGAGTTGAATCCCTTCCCGCTCGGCTTGCGCGAGTTTTGTCGCGGCAGCTGGGCCGCTATGTGGAATGATGATTTCAGGGCGGATGACGCCGGCCCGGATCTGCGTGGCCCCCGATATTGACGCCTTTTGTCCCGCATGGGCGGAGAGCAGTGCAAACGTCTTGGGCGCCATGGGAATGGTACCGAACCCTTCCGTCAGGATGAGCGTGAAGCCGACCTGCTCGGTGCCGGTGATCGCAACGCCCAGGTCATACCCGAGCAGCGCGCGCAGATCCTTGTCATGGATGCCCCCGACGACCAGGCCGACGATGCCGAGTTCCTTGGCGCGCGCCATGGTGGCTGCCGAGAGAAACGCGCCTCCGACGACGACCTTGCCCTTCATCGATGGGTTGAGCTGTTCCGGCAGGAGCGGTTGATCCGGCGCCTTGACGCCCATGATCAGTTCGCCGCTCGTTTCTCCTCCAATGCCGAAGATGCCTTGCACGAGGCTGCACGTACTTTCTACTGTGACACCCTGGTCGGGATGCACCTCAGCCACGGCGCCGTCGATGTAGCCGCGTAGCTCCAACACCCTCGGTGGCTCGCGCAACAGGACTTGGCCGGTAATGGTCGAGACGGATTCCACCTTGCCGGTGATCGGCGAGCGGATTTCGGTCTTAAACCATTTGATGAAGGGTTTGTTTTCAGCGAGCACGTCGTCCTTCTGGACGGAGTCTTTTTCTTTTTTGACGAGGTAGTCGTTGATTTCATCCGGCGCGATGCCGAGCTGATTGGCCAGGTTGAGCGGCACGACCTTTCCCGGCAACTCGGCGCGAGCCACGGCGGTGTCGGCCCGCACGGTGTCGCCCACCTTCACAAGCACGGTGCCCGGCAACGGAAGAATGCGCCGACGGCGGACGGTCGTTCGCTCGGTGACGGTCAGGCCTGGTGTGTAACTATGCGCCATAATCGGTTGCTGAAACGCCCTACAGCTTCGTTCTCAGTTGCTCGCTCCCCTCACCGTACAACTCCCGGTACGGTTCGAGGCTCTCGCGCCTTGCGGCCTCGGTGCAGGGCGTTTTGAGCAACCTGTCTTGCCACTCAGCCATTCGCTATCAGTTCCCTTTTGGATACAACCCGACGGCCTGATACCAGCGTGTCAGCAGGGCGACTCGCGCGGCCTGCTCCGTGGGCAACTGTAACGGACGACCGCGCCCGTCCAGCATCAGCCCCACAACGCCACCCTTCACCGTTCGCGTGAACGATTGTCCGGGGCCTTCGCCGAGATCCACCTGTTTGGCCGGTTGCAGCGTGACGGTGGCCTGCTGATCGAGGGGCAGGTTGAATAACTTGAGATCGCCGAACGCCAAGGTGCCCTTTTCAATGCGTCCATCCGGCAGCGTCACTTCGTAGTCGGCGCAACGCTCTCCGTCCTTGCCTTGGCCTATCGGCGCAATGCAGGTGCCCAGGTACACCATGCAATCCCGGATGAAGACATCGGTGGCCGCCTGTTCGTTGACGGTGGATAGCACACCGAGATGCGGCATCATGAAAATGCTGTCGACCGACAGCGTGGTGACGCCGAGCGGTTCATAGGCATCGACCATCATCAGCATGGACTGAATACGGCGCGGCGCGTGCGACAGGATGCCGCCGCTACCGACGATCAAATCCAACTTCAAGAGATCGATGAGCGTCTTGCCGGAGGTGCGTTGCTCGAACACGTCGGAAATCGTCCGTTCCTGCTGCACGCCCTTCAGTCCCGTCGCCAGCGACTTATGGTGGATCAACGCCAGCCGCAGCGCCTCCCGCGCGATGGCATGTTCGATCTGGAGCTCATCGAGCGATTGGGGAATGGTCGTGGGGCGCACCATTTTATTCTTAATGCGATTCCTGAGCGTCTGTTCGTCGATGGTGAACGGCACCCAGCGCATGATGTTTTCGAGGCCCGCCTCCGCCAGCACGTTCGAGATACTGTAGGACATGCCGAGGTTGGCGCTGACGGTGCGATTGAAGAGGCCGCCGAAGACCGAGAACACGTCGGTCGTCGCGCCGCCGATATCCACGCCGATCAGGTTGATGCCCTCGCGCTTGGCGATGGTCTCCATGATGACGCCGACCGCGGCCGGAGTCGGCATGATAGGCGCGCCGGCCATCTCGATGAGTTTCTTGTACCCCGGCGCTTGCTGCATGACATGTTCGAGAAACAGATCATGGATCTTGTTGCGCGCCGGGGCGAGATTTTCCCGCTCCAGCACAGGCCGGATATTGTCGGCGAATTCGAGTGCGGTCTTTTCGCCGAGGATTGTTTTAACCTGCGGCTGTGCATCTTTATTGCCTGCATACACGAGCGGTAACTGATAGGTGCTGCCAAAGCGCGGCCGGGGTTCGGCTGCGGCGATGTATTCGGCCATTTCCACGACGTGGGTCACGGCGCCGCCGTCCGTGCCGCCGGACATGAGAATCATGTCCGGCCGCATGGTGCGAATCCGTTCGATCTTTTCGTAAGGCAATCGACCGTCGTTAGAGGCCAGCACATCGATGACGATCGCGCCGGCGCCGAGTGCGGCGCGTTGAGCGCTTTCCCCCGTCATGTTCTGCACCACACCCGTGACCATCATCTGCAAGCCGCCGCCGGCGCTGCTGGTCGACACGTAAATATCCACGCCCCGCTTCGGGTCGCCTTGCGCCGCGTGGTTGGGCGTGATGATGCGGTCGCCGTCCAGGATCGTCCGGCCGGACAGTTCTTCGATTTCCGCAATGGCGTTGAGCACGCCGCGTGTCACGTCTTCGAAGGGAGCTTCCACGGTGGTCGGCGCTTCACCGCGATAGGTCTGGCGGTATTCGTTGCCGACTTTCTCGATCAGGATGGCTTTGGTGGTCGTGCTGCCGCAGTCGGTCGCCACGATGACGTTCAACGGCTGTGTGGGGTTTGATGTCGCGGGAGACTGCTGCGCTGCCGTCATCGAGCCGGCGCTCCTGTAGACGCTGCAGCCTTGGCTTCGATGAGCGCGGTGAGGCGTTGCAGGGAATCCCGTCGCTCCAGCAGACGGGCGATCTGTGCGAGTTCGTTGCCGCTGAAGACACATTCGACGAGAGGCGCCAGGAAGTGCAGCGCCTGACTGCCGAGAAAATTCATGGGGCCCATCGATTCGAGAAAGAGCGTGGCCGGGGCCGCCATGCGGCGCGCGACGATCGCGTCGGCAATCCGTTCGAGCAGCGCGAGATCATCGGTGGTGAAGGCCGGTTGATCGGAACGCAGGGCAAAGGCATGGCGGAGGCCAGCTCGAAGATCGTGGGTGCGACGGGAGAACAATCCGGATGAGAAGACAGCCATAAGTGCTTGTCAGATCAGCTTAAACGATTGGTTTGGCATTATATGAAGGGGCAGAAGGAGAGTCAATCAAGCGATGCGTGGAGGCGGCTGATCGGAGCGATCGTCGCATGATTCACCATACCATGCGTCCCGAGCGCCGTTCCATGCAGGCTCGCGTACCGGCTCGGCGTCGAGCGGCTGCAGCTCGGTGACGGTCAACGTCACCACGTCGAAGACTGCTTCCACCAGCCCTCGCACGAGATAGGCCCGGTTGGCAGCCAGGAGCTGATGGCAGCGGCGATAGACGTTCGGGAACAGCGTGGCGTCATAGAGGGCGGTGGTATCTTCGAGCGTCACAAACTCCATCGCCTGTCCGCGGCGCGTCTCCACCGGTTTTTCGGTAACCAGCCATCCCACCATCGTAACTCGCTGCCCGACATGATGGTGCATGCGTGAAGCGGGCACTGGCCGCAGCTGTTCGATTGAATGGCGATAGAGGGTCAGTGGATGGCGGCTTGCCAAAAAGCCGAGCGACTCGATTTCATGGGCCAGCTTAAGGGGTTCTGTATAGTCCTCCGGGATCGGGAGCGGCCCAGCGTGGCGTTGCTCCTCCGCATACAGCCGCCAGAGCAAGGCCGGTCGCGTCAATTCGCCGGCGAGGGAATCGCAGCAGCCGGCTCGGATCAGCGCTCGTGTCTGCGTCGGGTGAGGATTGACGCGCCGCCGGAAATCCTCGAATGAGCGATAGGGGCCGGCTTCTGCCCGTTCCTTCACGATACGTTCGCCGAGGTCTTTCTGAAGCGTCTTCACCTGCATCAGGCCGATCCGCAGGCGATCGCCTTCGCCGCGATAGGCCCAGTCACTGGCGTTGACGTCGGGCGGCAAAATGGCGAGTCCCATGCGGCGCGCTTCGGAGACGTAGGCGAAGGCCGAATAAAATCCGCCTTGGTTGCTGATGACGGATGCGATGAATTCCGCCGGATAGTGCGCGCGCAGATAGGCGGATTTGAAGGAGACCTGGGCATAGCTGGCCGAATGGGGTTTGCAGAAACTGTAGCCCGCGAAGCTCATGATCATCGTCCAAATGTTGTTGATGGTGTCAGGCGATGCTCCGTTCTGTGCGGCGCCGCGGCAGAACTGATGATAGTAATCCCGCAACTGCCGCGACTTATGCTTCTTGCTGATGACCTTGCGTAGCTGATCCGCATCTTCCAGGGAGAAGTCGGCGAGCGCCATGGCCACTTTCGTGACGTCTTCCTGATAGACCATGATGCCGTGGGTTTCTTGCAGCATGTTGTCCATCAATGGATGCAGCGGCTTATACGGATGGCCATGGGCCCGCCGGACGAAGTCGTGCACGAAGGTGATGGCCGCCGGCCGCACGAGCGACGAGACCATGACGAGATATTCGAATACGTCGGCCACGGCGAGCCGGTCCGGCGGCATGCCGCTCCATAGTTTTCTGAGCAGGAGGCGGGTCGCCGGCGATTCGATATAGAAGCACCCGATCGTGTCGCCGCGCCGGATCAGGTCTTGCGTCGCATCATCGTGAAGCGGATCCCAGCTCGCATACTCGATCGTGCGACCGGTATGGCGGGCAATGGCGTCGAGCGCATCGCGAATGACTGCGAGCGACCGGTTGCCCAAGAGGTCGATCTTGACGAGGCCCGCCTCCTCTGCTTGATCCTTTTCCCATTGAATGACCGGCAGCCCCTTGGCGGTGAATTCGACCGGCACGTAGCGGCGGATGTCATCCGGCACGATCACGACTCCCCCGCAATGCATGGAGAGATGGCGAAAATGGTTCTGCGCTCGTCGCGCCTGTTCGAGGATCTCAGGCCAAGGTGCCTTCAGCCGCAAGGTCTGGGAGAGCTGGCTGAGCCATTGCTCCGGGGTCGGCGAAGTGGAAAAGTCCAGGATCGCTTGCTGGCGAGAGACCCGCGCAGACATGACGCTGATTTCGTCGGCCGGCATGCCGTAGACCTTTGCCGTTTCGCGGATGGCTGCGCGAAACCCGAGACTGTTCTGATTCGCCACCATCGCCGCCTGGCGTTCGCCGTATTGCCGGAAGACCCAGTTCAGGATGCCCTCGCGTGTGTCCCACGGAAAATCGATGTCGATGTCGGGCGGATCCTTTCGGCCGGGATTTAAAAATCGCTCGAAAAACAAATGATGTTTGAGCGGATCCACATGCGTGATCTTGAGGCAATAGGAGACGATCGAAGCGGCCACCGAGCCGCGGCCACAGGTCAATGGTTCTTGCATCAGAATTTCTTTGACGATCAGGAAATAGTTCGCGAAGTGTTTCTCGCGGATGACGGCCAGTTCCTTCTCGATTCGCGCGCGGACTTCCTCCGACAGCAGGCCATAGCGTTCTTGCGCGCCGGCATAGGTGTCGTCTCTAAGCGTCAGGAACGCCTCATGGTCGGTGAGCTGGCGGAATGCCGGAAAGATCTGGTCGCCGAAACACCAGTCACTATGACACGCCTCGGCGATGCGCAGGCTGTTGTCCAGCGCCTCCGGGACATGGGGAAACGCCGCCGCCATCCGCTCCGGCGGCATAAGCCATTGCTGCGGATGGCAGCAGGCTGTTTGCGGCAGGCGGGAGAACGTCTGATTGAGGGCGATCGCGCGCAAGAGGCGATGGGTCGCGAAGCCGTCGGCTCGAGCAAAATACACACGGTTGGTCGCGACGGACGGCAAGCCGATGCGACGGCCGATCTCGAGCGTCTGCTGCATGGCTGGCCCCGGTGTCAATTCGACGTAGAGGTCCTGTGGGTCATCCGACGACCAGGCCTCGAGAGCGGCTTGGTCGTCGGTCGCAATGATCAAGCCGTCGCGATAGCGCGCCACGGCCTCGATGAAGGAGAACGAGGGCTCGCAATGGCGTTCGGAGAGCAGGCGGCACAGGTTGGCATAGCCGCCGGGAGTTTTCACCCATAACAGGGCGCGGCGGGATTCGGTCGTCAATTCGGCGCCCAGGATCGGTCGTAGGCCTTCATGTCTCGCTTCTTCGATAAATCGTATGGCCCCATAGAGGCCATTCGTGTCGGTCACGGCCAGTGCGCCGAGTCCTTGCCGCTTCGCCAGCCGGCACAATGTTTCCAGCGACGACACGCCGCGCATGGCTGAATAGTCCGAGTGGACGTGCAGGTGCACGAAGGGCGTGGTGGTCATGGCAAGGTCTTTCCCCACGCAATCGCCCGTTCGCCGAATTTCGCGCGAATGGCATCAAGGACTAGGGAGAGTCGATGGGATGCCGGCTGGACCGTCATGGCCGGCTCATCGAACAGCCGCAGTTGCTCGGCCAGCGGTTCCAGGCAATCGGCGCGCAGGATGATTCGCTGGAGCCTGACCCGGCGCCGGAAACATCGGGCAAAGAGCTGGACGAGTACGGGCTGGAGATCCGCCTCCCAATAGGTGCCGTGCGGCAAGAGGTGCTGGGCCATGCGTTCGACATGGTCGCTGTGGCGGAGCGCCAGCGACAGGCGCCTGCAGATACGCCGTTGTTGCCGGAGTATGGCGCAGATCCGTTCGATCAGCCGGGACAGCCGTCCCAGTATGAGTTGATCGTCGATTTCGTCCGGATTGAGAGTGAGAGATTGTTCGATCAGCGGCTGGTCGACCGATGGACGGACAGGCGAATGGTCGATACCCACGGCCCAGTCATGCAGCACTCCGGCAGCTGTCCCGAGCACCGCTTCGAGCTGGACCAATGACACGTCGGCGATGGATCCCAAGGTCCGCAAATTCAGATCGTCCAACCGGTGAAGAATGTGCGAGGCCTGCATTCGGTTGAGTCCCGGCAGCAGGGTGGCGGGCAAAGGCGCGAGAAAGGCTTGTTCGGAGCCGGAATAGATCGAACGCATCTGCGGCGGCTTCTCCAGCGTCGTCGCCGCCAGGTGTGATACGAGCTTGTTCGTAGCCACCCCTATTTGGCTGTGCCATCCCCATTTGCCGGTCAGTTCTCGTTCCAGGCGGGCGGCCGTATCAATGGGATGTCCAAAGAGTCGTTGTGTGCCGGTGAGGTCGAGAAAGAGCGAACCGGGACGGATTGATTCCCACACAGGCGCGAAGGGCATGATCGCTTGTTGCAATTCGCGATGCGCCGCCTGCGTTCTCGTCGAGTCCGGCGGGATCACACGAAGGCTGGGGCACAATCGGCGGGCCAGTTCGACAGACATGCCCGGCAGGACACCCTCGTCAACGGCTTCCTGCGAGACTTCCCGGACCAGTCCGCGCGGCGTATGGATCGGCGCCAGGGCGACCGGTCGGTGACGCAATGAAGCCTCATGAGTCCGCGCGAGCACGATCTCGAACGACGGAACTTGGAGACAGACGATGTCGCGATCCATGATGGTATCTTTTTGAGTGTAACCAATGGTTACATTGAGAGGGGCACGGTGTCAATGGCTCTGAAAACTACCAGCGTCTCAACTGCAGAGGAACGACAAACGTGAGCGTGGAGAGTCTGAGGGCCGAAGGAAAGAACGTGAGAAAGGAGTTATTCTGCTGGCAGATCGTGTTCTGCCAATTGAGAAGGGGCTAGGGCTTTTTCGTTTCGTCGGCTGTGGGTGAACAATTCATGCCGGCGAAGGGATTGAGTGGATTCACGCGCGGCGAACAATGTTGCGCCTCTGGTGCAGCCTTCTCACCTCCTGCCTGCGAACCGGTCGGCGGTTGAGCCTGATCGTTCGGGCCCTGCTGGTGCGGAGCCTGCTGGTGAATCGGCGAGAACGGCTGGGATGGGAGAAATGCATTCGGTTGAAGGTCCGGCGGAGCTGGCGGCGGCTCTTCAAGCGGTGGCGTGAATCCGCCTGGTGGTGAAGGAGATGGAGTCTGTACGGCCGTACAACCGCGTTTCCCCTTCGGCTGATCCGTCAGCATCGTGCTGCCGTTCGGGCCTTCGCAGCTGTAAATCTTTGCTTGGACCGGGTTCGAGTGAAGCAGGACTGCGAACATGACGGGCAGGAGGTAAATCCAGATCATCGTCGATTTCCCTGAGCGGGATCGCAGGTAGATGATGGATGGCACCGGCGATGAAATGCCCGTACGCATGACCGACTATAGGCGCGGAACGGAGACCTGTCAATCGACAAGGAACGACGCGGGGGACGTCAGCCGGGTGAACGCCCCAGCCATTTTTTGATCAGCCCCAGCAGTCCGACTTCCGGCTCCGGTTGCCGGTCCGGATATTCGATCCAGGGTTCCTGCGAACCCAGGTAGACACCGTCGCGGTAACTTTGCTGGCTCCGTAAGTTTGTGTAACCCTGTTCCTGTAACAGGCGGATCAGCTGCTGCAAGGCATCGGCCGTGGTGGATGTATCGGAGGTGACCAGATGCACGGCTTCATACCGCAAGCTCGCCTGGAAGCCGGATGAGGTACGGAGCAGTTCCACGGGGCGATTGAAGCCTCGCTCCCTGGCATCGAATCCGGCGAGTTGATGCTTCTCTCCGGCCGGTTCCGGCATCGTTCCCTACAAGGCGCGATAGACGGCCAACAGGTCGCTGAGTGCAATGGTCTTATTTTTCAGGATGACGCGTTCGGCGTCCAAAATATCGAGCGCAGCGACCTTTTCCGTTCCACCCATGAGGCACTTGCTCCCGAGAGCGAGCACCCGTTCGCATTCCTTCTCAACCTTGCCCTTCACGACGGGATTCACCTTGAGGATATCCATCATCTTGGCGCGAGTCTCACTCAGATGCTTTTGAAGTTCGGCCTCGGGGTATTCCTTCCGTGCCGCTTCGTCTTCGCAGCGGTCGATGTACTGGGTCAGAAAGACATAGAGCCGCACGAAGGTTTCGGCGATCTCGATGTGTTTCGGGGTCAGCTGATTGTCCGCCATTAGAGCCTCCATTCACGTGGTCTCGACATGATCATTGTGCTGTGGCGACGTCGTGCGCGGCGCTCTGTATCACAGCCGGACTTTGATATCGCTGCCCTCGACCGTGACATCATACACGGCCACCTTGGCCGAAGGGTTATTGATGCAGGCACCCGTTTTCACATTGAACTCCCAGTTGTGCCATGGACAGGCCACGACATCGCCCACGACGTCGCCTTCACCCAGCGGGCCGCCGCGGTGCACACAGGTGTTGTCGATGGCATAAAAGGTCCCGTCCACGTTGAACAGGGCGATGGCTTTTCCGTTCACTTCCGCGACCATGCCGGCTCCCGGCTTCACGTCGGCGGTTCCTGCGATTCTAATCAACTCGCCCATACATCCTCCCTGAGTACCTGAATCTTCCCTGAGCCGGGGCCCCGTCAGCGACCGGTGGCCGGCCGTTTGATTTTATCCAATAAACTTTCGATGCGGCTCTTGGTGGCCGACACCCCGCCTGTTTGCAACGCTGCGGCCACCTTGGCCGCGATCTCGCGAAAGGCTTGTGACTGCGGCGAGTCGGGCTTGGCGACGACAATCGGGTTGCCGGTATCCCCGCCGGCGCGAATGACCGGATCGATCGGCACCCGTCCGAGGAACGGAATGCCCAGCTTTTCGGCTGCCCGTTCCCCGCCCCCGTGAGAGAAAATTTCAGTGCGCTCTCCGCAATGTCCGCAGACGAAGAAGCTCATGTTCTCCACGATGCCGAGGAGCGGCACATTTACCTTCTGGAACATCATCATGCCCTTGCGCACATCGTGCAGCGCCACTTCCTGCGGGGTCGTGACCGTGACGGCGCCCGAGAGCGGCACCAACTGGGTCAGCGTGAGTTGGGCGTCGCCCGTGCCGGGCGGCAAGTCGATCAACAGATAATCCAATTCGCCCCACAACACATCCCGGAAGAGTTGCTGGATCGCGGTGTGCACCATCGGTCCGCGCCAGACGACGGCGGTGTCTTCCGGGACGAAAAATCCCATGGAAATCAACTTGACGCCGTGGCTTTCCGCCGGCGCGATTTTGCCGTCTTTCTGTTCTGGGGTTTTCTCGACCCCCATCATCATCGGGATGTTAGGTCCATAGATATCGGCATCCAGCAAGCCCACTTTGGCGCCGGTCAGGGCGAGGGCGACGGCCAGATTGACCGACACGGTGGATTTGCCGACGCCGCCCTTGCCGCTGCTGACGGCGACGACGTGTTTGACTCCGGGAATGATATTGGGTCTGGCGGCCGCCTCATCCTGGTGCGGTGCGCCCGGTTGTTCCTCTGCCATGGTGATGCCTCCTCCGCCCCGCCGTTCCGGTGGAATCGCCGGAGCTTGGTTGCATATTAAGCTATCGTTGCGACGAAAAGAAATGGGCCAGTAGACGCAGCGGGCCGTTGGGTAGAAGGGACCGGACTCGTGCGAGACGGAGCGGTCTCGATGGCGCCGGTTATGTGCGCTCGCGATGGAGGTTGTACGTCAGCCCGACCAGCGAGAGCGTATAGATCAACCATTTGGACGGGTCGAAGTTGTACCATTTCGATCCGTTTCGATAGTCGTGCGAATAGGTATGATGGTAGTTGTGGTATCCCTCGCCGAAGCTGATGAATGAAATCAGCCAGCTATCCCGGCTGCTGTCTTGTGTGCCGTGCGGCTGGGTGCCGACCATGTGGCAGAGTGAGTTGATCGTAAAGGTGGAATTCAGCACCAGGACCGTGCGTAACACGCCGGCGAGTAAGAAACAGCCGAGGCCGCTCATCATTCCGCCGTTCAGGTACCCGGCCGCGAAGGGCAATAACAGGCCCGAGGCCACGATTGCCCAGTAGTACCGGTGTTGCCACAGAATCATCGGATCGGTACGTAATTTGGCGGCGAACCGGTCTTCACGATAAGGCGTATTGATGAACAGCCAGCCTACATGACTGTGCCAAAAACCTTTGCTTGCGTTGTACGGATCTGCCTCCTCGTCCGTGTGCGCGTGGTGGCGGATATGGTCGGCGCACCAGAGCAAGGCGGAGTTTTGCACGGCCCATCCCCCCATCACCAACAGGCAGATCTTGATCCAGGGATGGCTCTCGAAGCTGCGATGCGTGATCATGCGGTGGTAGCCCACCGTGATGCCCATGCCGGTGACGATGTAGAGAATGGCGAGCAGCGTCCAATCAAGGACCGTATAGTCGTAGTAGTAGGCGAAGAGCGGAACTCCGACGAAGGTCAGAATCGTGAGCGCGGTGAAGAGGGACACGGTGCCCCAGCAGACGGATTGTGTGGATGAGTCGGCCATCGTACTCCTTCGGAACCTGTGCGCAACTCATCGCCACAGTGCACCGCCATACTGAGGATAGTGGTCAAGGCAAACGGCGCACTGTAACGGAGCGGCTGTCACATTTTCAAGAGGAGAAGTGTGGGAACGAACCGCCGATCGTGGGTGTAGGCACGATGACTTGGAATAGACCATCAAATTCTCAAGTATAGAAGCGCGGTGTATACTGCAGTAACGCACTCTTCATGCTGTCCTGGAGGACCACATGACTCTGGACCCTGCCCTGCTCGAATCCCGTATTCGTGCCATCGGTGAAGATCTGGCCCGCCGTTCCAGCGGATTGTCGCCGGGGCTCTTTGATTCCCGCTGGTGGTCGCAGGCGGCGATCAACCTGGCCATGAAAGATCCGGCATTCAAAGCTCAGCTGTTTCGATTCATCGATGTGTTGCCGTCGCTGAAGGACGATGCGCAGGTCGTGCGTCTGGCGGAAGAATATTTCGGGGACATGAGCGGGCACCTCTTCGGCGCGCAGTGGGGGTTGAAGGCCCTCGCCTCTACGAAACTGGGCGCGGCACTCAGTGGAAAGGCGATCCGGCATCAGGTGGAACAGATGGCGACCAGCTTCATTGCCGGCGCGTCCATCGAGCAAGCGGTGCCGGCGCTCCGTACACTGTGGGAGAACGGCCGAGCCTTTTCCGTGGATTTGCTTGGCGAAGCCAGTGTGAACGAACGGGAGGCGGATGCCTATCGGGATCGCTGTCTGGCAGCCCTGCGGGTACTTGGCGATGTTTGTCCTGCTTGGCCGCCTTTGTCATTGCTTGAGCGGGACCATCTCGGCCCGCTGCCCCGCGTGCAGCTGTCGGTCAAGATCTCGGCCCTCTATTCGCAGCTCGATCCCATCGATCCGGAGTCCAGCTACCGCGCCGTCGCGGCTCGCCTGCGGCCGCTCTTGAATCTCGCCGGGACACTCCCCGCCTCCATCATTTTCGATATGGAGCAGGCGGAAACCAAGGAGCTGATCCTGTCCATCTTCATGCGCCTGTTCGAAGAGGAGTCGTATCGCACCTTCCCCCATGCGGGTATCGCGCTGCAGGCCTACCGCACCGATACCGGAGATGATGTGCAGCGCTTGTTGGCATGGACCAAGAACCGGCAGGTGCCGATGACGATCCGCCTGGTGAAAGGCGCCTACTGGGATTCCGATGTGATCCGGTATCGGCAGCGCGGGTGGCCGATGCCGCTGTTCGAACAGAAGTCCCAGACCGACGTGAATTATGAATCGTTGGTTCGTATGCTGCTGGAGCAGTCACACCTGATCAGGCCGGCGTTCGGCACGCACAATCTGCGCAGCCTGGCCGTGATCGAGGCGGTGGCGGACGCGCTCAGTCTGCCGCAGGAAGCCTGGGAGTATCAGATGATCTACGGCATGGCGGAACCGTTTCAACATGCGATGCACGACCGGGGGCGGCGCGTGCGGCTCTATACGCCGGTCGGTGAGCTCTTGCCCGGCATGGCGTATCTTGTGCGCCGTTTGCTGGAGAACACCTCCAATGAATCGTTTCTGCGGAAGGAATACGTGGAGTCGCAGCCGCTGTCGTTGTTGTTGTCGGCTCCTGATGGTGCGTTGTCTCAGCCTCGACCTTCCGCGCCGGTCGAGCACAAGTCCTTTCGCTCTGCATCACCCGAGGAATTTGTGAACGAACCGGTTGCAGATTTTTCGCGTGCGCCCGTCCGTATTGCCATGGCCGATGCGATCGTTCGCCGCCGCAAGCAATTGGGGCAACGACTCGACTTATCAAAGGTCGTTGCCCATTTGCCAACGGGGCCTGATTTGTCGACGTATGATCCCAGTCGGCCGGATCAGCTCGTCGCGGTGGTGCAGAGTTATCAGCCTTCCGATATCCCGGCGCTTACCAAGATTGCCGAGGCCGCCGAAGAGTCCTGGAGTATACGACCGGTTGCTGACCGTGTCGCGGTGATGCGGCAGGCTGCCGCCCTGATGCGGGAGCAACGTTGGGATCTGGCAGCGTGGGAAGTGTTCGAGGAAGGCAAACCCTGGCGGGAGGCCGATGCCGATGTCGCGGAGGCGATCGATTTTCTGGAGTATTACGCCGGCGAAATGGCACGACTCGATCCTCCGCCCCGTCTGGGCCGTTATCCCGGTGAACTCAATGAGGTGCTGTGGAGTCCGCGCGGCGTGACCGTGGTGATTGCTCCATGGAATTTCCCGCTGGCGATCCCCACCGGTATGGTGTCGGCGGCCTTGGTCACAGGCAATCCGGTTCTGTTCAAGCCCTCTGAACGTTCCTCGGCGATGGGCTACCAATTGGCGCAGATCATGCTCGATGCCGGTGTGCCGAAGGGGCTGTTGCAATATGTTCCGGGGGGGCCGCAGCTCGGGCGCGAGTTGGTCGCGTCGGTGGCGGTCAACACGATTGCCTTTACCGGATCGAAGGACGTGGGCCTGGGCATCATGCAGGCGGCTGCGGTTCAACAGCCGGGGCAACGTGTTGTGAAGCGGGTCATCGCCGAGATGGGCGGAAAAAATGCCATTATCGTCGATGAGACGGCTGATCTCGATGAAGCCGTGACCGGCGTGGTGCAGTCGTTCACCGGGTATGCAGGACAGAAATGTTCGGCCTGTTCGCGGGTGATCGTCGTGGACTCAATTCACGATGCGTTTCTCGACCGGCTCAGCGATGCGGTGATGAGTCTCCGTGTCGGCAGGGCAGACGATCCTGCGACTCAGGTTGGCCCGGTCATCGATGGGCGGGCGAAACACCGTATTCTGGAGTATCTCGAGATTGGTCGGCGTGAAGGGCGGGTGCTGGTGGACTGCTCGGCGGAAGGACCTGGGTATTCGATCGGCCCGGTCGTGATTGTGGACATTGAACCTGCGCACCGGTTGGCGCAGGAAGAGATTTTCGGTCCAATCCTGGCCGTGATGCGCACGGCCTCATTCGACCAGGCGTTGGAGTATGCCAACAGCACGGCCTATGCGCTGACCGGCGGTCTCTACTCGCGCAGTCCCCGTCACATCGCACGCGTTCGTGAAGCGTTCGATGTCGGGAATGTGTACATCAACCGCCCCATTACCGGCGCTTTGGTCGGCCGCCAACCATTCGGCGGGCACCGGTTATCTGGCGTAGGCGCGAAGGCCGGGGGCGAAGAGTACCTGAAACAATTTCTGGTGGCTCGCGTCGTCAGCGAACAAACCCTCCGGCGCGGATTCGTGCCGACCCTGTAGCCCTGGTGCCGACTTCACGCTGACCTCTTCCAGTTCCTCGGTGATGTCCGTGATGTTTCCGCGGTCGTCCTTCAGCGCGGCCAATTCCTGCCGTTCGATGTACTTGACCAGTCCCACGCCCTTAGCAAACCAGGCCGTCATTACATCGGTGCCGACCGCCGTGCGATCGACTGAGGAGAGGCGGATTTTGAGCGTCATGCGTGCTTCCACCCGGACCGCGTCCGGATAGGTTCCCGCCGGGACCGTGATCGATTCCTGGCCCATCACCGTCGACAGTCCTTCCACATCGACATGTTCGTTGGTCCCGTCTCCGTCGATATCGCTGCCGAAATCGATGTCAGTCCGGTTGAATTGCTGGAACGATTGGGCCACCTTCATCGGGAAGCGGATAATCTGATAGGGCGTCAATTGTTTCTCCAGCGGAGTTCCTGGCTCGGAGCCGTAATAGACGACCCCCGCCGCATCGCGCCGGTAGAAACTATCGGATGGTCCATGGTTACCGGGATTCGTGTCGTGAAACACGGTGACGACGAGTCCACCCTTCAGCGTGCGGGTGCCGGTGACGCTCGACACGTTGCTGAAGTATTTATTCTCGATTGTCTGGAGGGGGCCTTCCGAGATCTGTCCCCGGTATTGCCAGCGTGTGCCGACGGTGTCAGGAAAATAATCAGCCGACTGCGCGATAGTCTGTTCACCTTCGGCTGCCTGGGCGGGAATCTGCCCGATGCTAAGGGTCGCGGATCCGAGTAAGCCCGCTGCGATCATGGTCGAACGAAGCAGATTCTGAACTGTCACGGCTGTCCTCCAGTCAAAAAAATCACCGTACCATACCCGATGTGCAGCAGCAAGACGCTCCCGGCGGCCTGCGGTGCCTTGCCTTCTCCCTTGGCGGCTCGCATAATCGCCAGCCGTGATGCCGGACACAGACCCATCATCATCTTCTTCTCCCGGATCTCGTACGGTGCTGGTGACCGGCGCCTCGGGCGGGATCGGTCGACGCCTCTGTCGCGCGTTTGCCCGCGACGGATTTTGGGTGGGCGTTCATTATTGCTCTCGACAGGAGGCGGCGGAGGAGACCCTTGCTGAACTGACGGCCGCAGGTGGACAGGGTGCGCTGTTCCAGGCGGACATCCGATCTGGGGAAGCGGTCCTGGCCATGGTTGATGACCTGCGTCGCACGCGAGGCCGGCTGGATGTGTTGCTGTGCAACGCCGGGATCGCAGCGAGCCATCTGGTGGTGCGTTGCCCAGAGGATGAGTGGCAGCGGATCATCGATACGAACCTGAGTGGCACCTATCGGACGATGACGACGGCGGCAGCGGGGATGATGACCGAAGGTGGCTCCATCTTGGTGATCGGGTCCTATGCAGGGTTGCATGGAAGGAGCGGCCAGGGGGCCTATGCGGCCTCCAAGGCTGGGCTGATAGGGCTCGTGCAAACAGCGGCGCGCGAATGGGGGCCGCACAATATCCGGGTTAATCTTGTGTGTCCGGGGTGGCAGGCAACGGGACTGGCCGGTGACGCCTATCCTTCCGCCGATGACGTGCGGGGACATGTGCTGGGGCGTCTCTCCAACTTGGATGAGGTGAGCGAAACCATTTGTCGGTTGGCGCAATTGCACGATGTGTCGGGGCAGGTGTGGAATGTGGACAGTCGGATTCTTTAGCAGGATGCTGACAACGCTCTCCATCTTCGTGCTCGGTCGTATGCCTCAGTCGTCATACTCTCTGCGGCCTTGCCGGCGGTCGTGTTGAGCATCTCGCTGGGACATTGAGTCGTCGATTCCACAGAACGATACCGTGTGTTTCACATGCGCTAGATGGGAAGAATAGAGAATGGGGAACGGGGTGTTTGTTACTGGGACGGATACGGGGGTCGGGAAGACGCTCGTGTCGGCGGCCTTGGCTCGGAGACTGGTGCGGCTGGGTTGCGCCGTCGGTGTGATGAAGCCGGTTGAAACCGGCGTCTCCAGTGGTACGCCGGACCAAAGCGACGCCGCGCGCTTGATCGCAGCATCCCGCGTGGAGGATTCGCTCGACCTGGTATCGCCCTATCGATTTTCCTTACCGCTGGCTCCGTTCGCTGCCGCTTCGTCGCAAGGACAGGTGATCGAGTTCGAGACCATCTTGAACCGTTACGAGCAACTTGCGGCTCGACATGCCTGCGTGGTGGTCGAAGGAGCCGGTGGGCTGTTGGTGCCGATTGGACACCAGTGGGATCTCCGGGACTTGATCGTCCGTCTCCGGCTGCCGGTCATCCTGGTTGGACGGGTCGGGCTCGGCGGGATCAACCACGCACTGCTGACGCTGGACGCGCTCGAGCATCGCAAGATTCCAGTCGTGGCGCTCGTGTTGAATGAAACAGCGGTACTTGCCGATCCGGTTCAGGAAGAACAGCAGAAATCCACGGTGGCGTTGTTGCGCGAGCGAGTCTCCGTGCCGTTGCTCGGTCCACTGCCCTATCAGTCTTGTGCGGAGTGTGCGTGGCCCGATGCGGTCGATGCGGCCGCCGACAGTCTTCCGATCAGGGAGTTGGCCGAGCTGGTCTGGCCCAGGGTCGCTGGAAGGTCTTGATCGCCTGCTCGAGGTCCGGGGCCTTCAGAATCGCCGAGATCACCGCCACGCCATTCGCTCCCGCCGCGACGATGTCCTCCACGTTGTCCGCCGTGATGCCACCGATTGCAAACATCGGCATCGTCGTCAACGCACGGGCAGCCCGCAGCCCGTCGAGGCCGACGACCGGATCGTGGTCGGCTTTGGTGGTCGTGCTGAAAATCGGGCCAAAGCCGATATAGTCCGGTTTCAGCCGTGCGGCTTGCCGAACCTGTTCAGGCCCATGGGTCGACAGCCCGATGAGTGCGTCAGGTCCCAGGATTCTGCGCGCATCGGCGACGGGCAGATCGTCTTGTCCGAGGTGCACTCCGTCTGCCTTCACGGCCAATGCGAGGTCGCATCGATCATTGATGATGAGGCAAACGCCAGCCTCCGTCGCGGCCTGGCGTAGGGCCAGAGCCTGGGTGTAGGCGGCCTTCATGGATGCCTGTTTGTCGCGATATTGGAAGAGACGCACGCCCAGTGCGGCGGCCTTGCGGAGCACGTCGACGAGCGGACGATCCGGCCGGACGCTCGGGTCCAACACGAAGTACAACCCGGTGAGGAGTTGTTGGTGAATGGCGTGATGCGTGGCGTGCTCCCTGGCCTCGCCGATCGACTAGGACGACTGTCCGGCGAGGAAGCGGTCGAGGAACGTCGTGGAGACATGCCCCTTTTGAAAGTCAGGATCGTTAAAAATCTTCCGGTGGAGCGGGATCGTGGTCTTGATCCCCTCGATGACGAATTCATCCAAGGCTCGACGCATCCGTGCCATGGCTTCTTGGCGATCCCGACCGTGAGTGATAAGTTTGGCGATGAGCGAGTCGTAGTACGGCACCACGGTGGCATTCGGTGCCATGGCTGAATCGACACGGATGCCCAACCCTCCGGGCGCGGAGTATTTCGTGATCTGTCCCGGGCAGGGCGTGAATTTTTCCGGGTCTTCGGCATTGATGCGGCATTCAAAACTGTGCCCATTTAGTTTGATGTCCGGTTGCTTGAATGAGAGCGGCATGCCTGAGGCAATACGGATCTGTTCTTTCACCAGGTCGATGCCGGTCACCATTTCGGTGATGGGATGTTCGACCTGGATGCGCGTGTTCACTTCCATGAAGAAGAAGTTACGATCCTTGTCCAGGAGGAACTCGACCGTGCCGACATTGCAGTACCGAATGGCTTTGACGGCTTCGACCGCGGTTCGGCCGATCTCGCGCCGAAGTCGTTCATCAATGGCCGGCGACGGGGTTTCTTCCACCAGTTTCTGGTGACGACGCTGAATCGAGCAATCACGCTCACCGAGATGGACCACATGGCCGCGGTTGTCGGCCACGATCTGCACCTCGATATGCCGGGGTTCGAGGAAGTACCGCTCGAGATAGACGCCATCATGCCCGAAGGTGGATTTGGCCTCAGCCTGAGCTGCCTGAAACGCGCGGGCGAGTTCTTCCGGCTTGTTCACCACACGCATGCCCCGTCCGCCCCCGCCCGCCGAGGCCTTGATAATCACGGGGAAGCCGATCGTCTTGGCGGCTTCCTGCGCGTCCTGTTCGCTCCGGAGTTCGCCGGGACTGCCAGGCGTGACCGGGAGGCCCTTCTTGGCCACGACTTCGCGGGCTTTGGACTTGTCCCCCATCAAGGCGATGTTTTCTGAGGTTGGGCCGATGAACTTGATGCCGATCGATTCACAAACTTCTGCGAAGTGCGCGTTCTCGGACAGGAACCCATAGCCGGGATGGATGGCATCCGCACCGGTGACTTCGGCGGCGCTGAGCACATTCGGAATATTGCGATAGCTGAGCGCGGCTTCCGGCGGGCCAACGCACACATGTTCGTCCGCCGCCCGCACATGCAGGCTCGCGGCGTCGGCTTCAGAGTGAATCGCGACGGTTTTGACGCCGAGTTCCTTGCACGCCCGAATGACCCTGAGCGCAATTTCTCCGCGATTGGCAACCAACACTTTTTTAAACACGAGATACTCCGGTGCGCGTCATGTCAGGTGTGTGTCTCATTCTCCATGTCGTTGTCGCGAAGACGGTCACGCGATCAAGATCCGCGGCCCGGTCCGGCGAGAGCCTGTGTATGGCTGGAAACTCATGTGAGGTAGGAACGCCCAGGACCAGTCCCATCACGAATCCCCATGACCGCTGCGTCTAGGGTGTGGCGCCGGGGTCGATCAAGAAGAGCGGCTGTCCATATTCGACGGGTTTGGTGCTCTCCGCCAGAATCTTCGTAATCCTGCCGTCGGCTTCGGATTCGATCTCGTTCATCAACTTCATGGCTTCGACGATGCACAAGACCTGGCCCTTCCTGACGTAGTCCCCCTCTTCCACATAGGGGTCGGCATCGGGAGACGGCGATCGATAGAAGGTGCCGACGATCGGCGATGTGATCGTCACCAGGCCTTCCGTGTCGGCAGGCTGCCGGGCTTGCGCCGCCGGAGCTGTCCCGGTCGACGTCGATTGGTGCGGCACGGTTTCCACGGTGTGTGTCGTGGTCGTGCGAGCGGCCGGTTCATGTCGGAGACGAATCCGCATGCCGCTGCGTTCGATTTCCAATTCCGTCAGGTGGTTGCGCTTCAACAGATCGGCCAGTTGCTGGATTTGTGCGGCATGTTCCGGCTGCAGCAGCATCTGGTCGGCCCCTTGTGTGCGAGGGGCGAATGCGCTCGGGAGGACAATCGGTTTATCGGCGGCCCGGCCTTTGCCTGTCTTTTTACGTGATGGGCTCAACGCACGCGCTCCACAAATTCACGAGTTCTGGTATCGATGCGGATGGTTTCCCCGATCTCCAGATACAGCGGCACCTTGATCGTGGCGCCTGTTTCGACCGTCACCGGCTTGCTCCCGCCGGAAGCCGTATCGCCCCGCACGCCAGGTTCCCCGTCTACGACCTTCAGTTCGATGAAGTTCGGCAGCACGACGGTGATTGGCCTGTGCTCGTAAATGAGGATCTTGGCGATCATATTTTCTTTGAGTAGGTCGGCGTTGCTGCCCAATTGGCTCTTTTCGTAGGTCGACTGCTCGTAGGTTTCCGTATCCATGAACGTGTAGGAGTCGTTCGTGGCGTAGAGAAACTGCATATCGCATTCGTCGATCGCGGGGGTGTCGAATTTTTCTCCGGAGCGGAAGGTCCGGTCGAGGACGTTGCCGGACAGATAGCTCTTCAGCTTCGTTCGGACGAATGCCCCACCCTTGCCGGGTTTGACGTGCTGGAATTCCACGATATAAAAGGGTTGACCTTCTACCATCAACGGGCTGCCGTTCCGAAACTCTGCGGTCGAAATCACAACAACTCTCCTTGGTACAACAGGTTCAACGGCGCGAAGCCGTAGGTTTCTTCTTCACGTCCCCCAGCTGGCGGGACGGTGTGCCACTGGTTTCAAAATGGGCGGTTAACGCGTTCAGTGCCAGCAGATATCCAGTCGGACCGAATCCCGCTATCTGGCCCAATGCGACTCCTGCGATGAAGGAGTGGTGGCGAAACTCCTCCCGCTGATGAATGTTCGACAGGTGGACTTCCACCGTGGGCAGTGCGACGGCGGCAATCGCATCACGAATCGCGATGCTGGTATGGGTATACGCAGCCGGATTGATGATGATTCCGTCGAAATGCCCCCTGGCATTCTGAATCCAGGTGACCAGCTCTCCCTCCACATTGCTCTGCTTGGTCTGGACCGCAACCCCCAACTCGGCGGCGCGCCGGGCGATGGACTTGTCGATGTCCGGCAACGACAGGTGTCCGTAGACAGACGGTTCTCTCGTCCCCAGGAGATTGAGATTGGGACCATGAAGCACAAGCAGCCGCAGCATGTGTCTGTCGCGCGCCCCGGTTGTCAGAAGGCTGCAATGGATAGGGATGCCAGCAGCGGCGGCATTCTAACAGGCTACCAGGGGTGGGTCAAACGCTGTTCGAAGATGGAACGGGAGAAAGGAGGCTAACGTGGAGGGCGTTCACTCTGGCGTCTTGTTTGAATGGTTTCGAGCCAGGCCTCGAGGCGAGCGATGGCCGCCGTATGTTTGACGGCGGGCAGTTCCGGCGTGGGGACCGTCACCGGCGTGGCCGATGATGTGTCTGCAGCGGGACCGATGGTCGGGACCGAGTTCGAACCGGCCATCACGAGGCTCGCAGTCTGTAGTTTTTCGACTTTGGCGTCTGCTTCAAGACGCTTCTTTTCGCGTTTCGTGGGTGGCGCCTCGGCCGGTGTGCCGGTGATGGCCCGCTTCAATGAGAGTGCCTCATCGTCGAAGGGATTGGCGTTGAGGATGGCCGTACAGGAATGCAGCGCGAGTTCGGTCTGTCCCTCGCTCTGATAGAGCCTGGTCAGGATACGGTGTGCGCGCAGATTGTCGGGGCGCTGTTTTACGACGTCTTCGAGAATGGCCTTGGCTTTTGCTGCTTGGCCAAGCTGGTCGTAGACTCGCCCCAGCGCCGCCATGGCCGTCACGAAACCAGGATAGGCTTTGAGGCCGTCCTCGAGGACGGCGGCGGCCTCCTGCCACATGCCCGCTTTGATGTATTCATCCGAGAGGGGAAGAAATTCTTTGGAGCGCGGATCTTTGGCCACGGCCGTCGCCAACCGATCGATTTCCGCGGCGATGGCCGAGTCGATGCGAGGGGATGCTGCCACGGGGTGCTCCTTACCGATGAGACCGCACGGGTTTTTTCGTCGTCCGACGACCGGTCGGCAATGCCAGGATCCGGTCGAGAATCCGGTCTGCGACCTCGCGCTTGGGTAGCAGCGGGACCTCCTCGGCCTGGCCGTCGGCGCCAAGCAGGACGACCCGGTTGGTATCCGATCCAAAACCCGAGCCTGCCGCCGAGACATCGTTGGCGACCAGCAGGTCGACGTGCTTAGCATGCAGTTTTTCCCTTGCGTGGGCAAGGAGATCCTCAGTTTCTGCCGCGAACCCGACAAGGAACTGCGTGGTGCGGCGAGTTCCCAATTCTTGGAGAATATCTTCTGTCGGGGTCAGGTCGAGGTGCGTGACCGGGCGATGGCGCTTTTTGAGTTTGTGGGTTGAAGGTTGTGTGGGACGAAAATCGGCGACGGCGGCGGCCATGATGATGGTGTCGCTCCAGGCGAAGCGGCTCATGATGAGCTTTCGCATCTCTTCGGCGGTGGTGACGGAACACCGCTCGACTCCGGTCGGCGCAGCAAGCGCCGTCGGCCCTGACACGAGCACCACCTCCGCTCCGCGCGCCCTGGCGGCTTCGGCCAGGGCATACCCCATTTTTCCCGACGACCGGTTGGAAATAAACCGCACGGGATCGATCGCCTCTTGAGTCGGCCCGGCGGAAATGAGCACCCGCCGACCCGCCCAGTCTTGTCGTGGGTATAGTGCGGTATGGATGGCTGCCAGGATGCGTTGTTCATCCGCTAATCGTCCCTGGCCGGATCGGCCGGACGCGAGGGGGCCTTCTTCCGGCTCAACGATGATTGCCCCGCGCGCCCTGAGAACGGCCACATGTTCCACGACCGTCGGGTGCTGCCACATGTCCCCGTCCATGGCGGGAGCAATAATCACGGGACACTGGGTTGTGAGAAGCATCGTTGAGAGGAGATCGTCGGCGAGTCCAAGCGCGGCCTTGGCAAGGCAATTGGCCGTGGCCGGTGCAATCACAATGGCCTGGGCCTGCTCCGGAAGCGAGAGATGGAGCATCTCCTGATGGGCTTCGAAGAGATCGGTAGCGACGTGCGAGCCGGAGAGAACTTCAAACGTCAGCGGCGTGACGAAGCGGCAGGCGCCTGCGGTCAGGACCACGTTCACCGTCGCGGCTTCACGCCGAAGCAGGCGTAGAAGACTCACCGCTTTATAGGCGGCGATACTCCCCGTGACGGCGAGCACAAGGCGGACACCCGGGAGTGAGGGGCCGGTGGTCTGCACGAACGAAGACTACTCCTCGCCCTCCGGGGCGGCAGCCGGTTTGGCGGTATCGTCGACGTACACGCTCAGCTCTTTCTTGATTTCCTTGGCGTCTTCTCCGGTCATCATGGCGAGCCGTTCGGTTTCGCCTTCCTTCACCCTCTTGGATTCCTTGATGGCGTCACGGGCTTCCTTGCCCACGAGGAACTTCACCTTGTGACGCAGGACTTCGTCGAGCGCGATGCTGGTTTCTTTGGTGAACTTGGATGACGCGGTCATGCGCGCCCCCTGCACCAACTGCTTGGCCCGCTGCGCAGCCACGATTACCAGACGGTGGCGTGAATCGAATTCTTCGCTGGAGTATTCAGGCAATAACGTCAACATTTCACCCATGATTCGACTGCTCCTTTGATGCGGGGGCCTGAGCGTTGTGGCCCGGCTTGCCCTCTTTGTCGAGAATAAACTTTTCTTCCAACCACGTCATGTTCAGGCGTTTGGTTTTGGTTCGTTCCGCCAGAAAAATGCTTTCGAGTTCTTTCAACGATTGTTTCAGATCGTCGTTCCGCACGATGTAGTAATACTCGCGGTAGCTCCACACTTCTTCCTTGGCCTTCTGCAGGCGGCGTTGAATTTCCTCCGGCGAGTCTCCGGCCCTGTTCTGCAGCCTGGTGCGCAGGGTGTCAAACGAAGGCGGAAGAATGAAAATATAGACGCCGTCCTCAAACTTCTTTTTCACCGAGCGGGCACCCTGCACGTCGATTTCGAGGAGGACATCGATGCCCTGCTCTATTTGTTCCGTCAATTCCTTGCGCGGGGTCCCGTACAAGTTGCCGTAGACATGGGCCCATTCGACAAACTCGTTCTTGTCGATCATCTGCCGGAAGGCCGTCTCGTCCAGGAAATGGTAATCCTTGCCGTCGACCTCTCCCGGCCGCGGCTTTCTTGTGGTGTAGGACACCGAATGCCAGAGACCGGGGACGTTGGCCGTGAGCTGTTTGCACAGCGTCGTCTTTCCACTTCCCGATGGCGCGGAAATGATGAAGAGAATGCCTCGTCGTACTTGTGCCGGTTTCTCGTTGGTTGGAACGGGCGCGGTGCTCATAGAATCAGGCTGCCGTTCAGAAGACCGGCATTACTCCACATTTTGAACTTGTTCGCGCAATTTTTCCAGTTCGGCTTTCATACGGACGACCAGTGCGGCGATGTCGGCGTCGTTCGCTTTCGAGCCGATGGTGTTCACTTCGCGCCCCATTTCCTGGAGAAGAAACTCTAACGTCTTCCCCACGGACTCCTTGCTGCGGAGCGTCTGGTCGAACTGTAGCATATGTGACTCAAGTCTGACCAATTCTTCCGAGATGTCTGAACGGTCGGCATAGAGGGCGAGTTCCTGCTGGAGCCGTGCAGGATCCGGGATCTCGGCCTGGAGGAGGGCTTCGATCCGCCCCTTCATCCGGCCAAATGCATTGGTTGCCAGCTCCGGAGCCCTCTCCGCTACGGTGGATTTAGCGGTGCGAATCGCGTCCAGGTGCGAGATCAGGTCCTTGGCCAGGGCGTCCCCTTCCCGCTTGCGCATCTTTTCGAGGTCCGTCAACGCGACCCCGAGGGCTCGCAAGACCGTCTTGCCCAGGTGTTCCGTGTCGACCGGTTCATCGGTAATCGACACGATGTCGCGAAAGCCGGCTAACAGAGAAATGTCGATGGTGCCTTTTAGCCCCAAACTCTTTTGCAGCTTTTTGAGCGCCCCATGATACTGCTTGGCGAGGGCTTGATCGATCTGCACGGTTTTCAGGCTGCCGCCGGCGGCATGGACGGAGACTGAGACATCGACGCGGCCTCGCAGGCAGCGTTGCTGGACCGCCTTGCGGATCGGATCTTCCAATTGCGCGAGGGATCGTGGAACCCGCACGGCGACTTCCAGAAACCGGTGGTTGACCGAGCGGATCTCTACGGTCACGCCGGCGTTGTCCGACGCGACGTCCTTTTTCCCATAGCCTGTCATGCTGCGAATCATCGTGCAATTTTTCCTTCCCAATGGCAATCGGTGTAGAGCGTGCAGATCCCGCATTTCGGTGCGCGCGCGAGGCAGACGTACCGGCCGTGCAGAAGGAGTCGTTGCGATCCTTCTGTCCATTGGCGTGCGGGCATCAACTGCTGCAAGTCAGATTCAATCTTTTCGGGATCCGTATGGTGTGTGAGGTGCAATCGTCCGGAGACGCGCTTCACATGGGTATCGACCACGATCGCCGGTTTCTCGAACGCATTGCCAAGGAGCACATTGGCCGTTTTGCGTCCGACCCCCGGCAGGGTCGTGAGGGCGTCCATCGTCTCGGGCACCTTCCCGTGAAATCGCTCGGTGACGACCTTCGCGCAGTGGATCAGGTTCTTGGCTTTTGTCTTGAAAAACCCGGTCGGACGAATCAGCGCCTCCAATTCCGTCGGATCGGCCTCCGCATAGTCACGCGGGTTGTGGTATCGGCGGAAGAGCTTCGGGGTGACCTGGTTGACACGCTGATCGGTACACTGTGCCGACAGGATTGTCGCGACCAGCAGTTCCCAGGGACTGCGATGGTCCAATTCCACCTTCACTGCCGGTGCGGTGTCCCGTAGGGTGGCGAGGATGCGCTGGAGGCGGCGGCGTTCCGCGGCGGCGGATGATGGTGGAATGGCGGCGGATTTCATGATGCGTTGGTCGTGGGCGCCAATTGTGCAGTGGTCAGGAGTGAGATGCAAGTGCCAGGTCCTGTGGCGGCTGGTCCGGATGCTCAGCGGGTGCCGGCGGTGAAGGCACTGCCGGGAGGAGCGTTTCGAGGTGCGCAATCAACGGACGCACGCTATCTCGATCCAACGCTGAAATGCCGATGGCATGATAGCGTGCACACAGCACGCGGATTTCCTGCGCCGTCAGGCGATCACACTTGTTGAGGACCATCACGCGGGGAATGGTGTCCATGTTGAGTGATTGGAGAATGTCGTCGACCGCCTTGATCTGCTGATCGATGTCGTCGGCGGAGGCGTCAACCACATGGAGCAGCAAGTCCGCATCGCGCAGTTCATCCAGGGTGGTGCGAAAGGCCCCGACAAGGTCCTTGGGCAGATCTCGAATAAATCCGACGGTATCGGTCACGATGACTTCACGGTCGTGCGGGAAGCGCAGGCGGCGGCTGGTAGTATCGAGCGTTTCAAAAAGCCGGTCCTGGGCGGGAATCTCGCTGTGCGTCAACGCGTTGAGCAGGGTGGATTTTCCGGCGTTCGTATAGCCGACGATGGAAAGAATGGGGAGCCCCTGCCTGATTCGTCGCGCACGGCGTTGATCCTGATGGCGGGCGACATCGGTGATGTCCCGTTCTAAGTGCGCAATGCGATCTCGGATGCGGCGGCGATCGGTTTCTAGCTTGGTTTCTCCCGGTCCTCGTGATCCAATGCCTCCTCCGAGACGTGACAGCGAGGTGCCGTGCCCCAACAGTCTTGGGAGCAGATAGCGAAGCTGCGCCAACTCGACCTGCACCTTCCCTTCCCGCGTATGGGCCCGGCGAGCAAAAATATCCAGGATAAGCTGGGTACGATCGATCACCTTAATATCGGTGATCTCGGAAATGGCTCTCGCCTGTGCCGGGGCCAAGTCCTGGTCGAAGATGATCAGGTCGGCGCCCTTCTGCAGGGCTCGCATGACCATTTCTTTCAATTTACCTTTTCCGAGCAAGTAGCGTTCATAGCCATCCTGAGTCCGTTGGACGATACGGTCGAGGACGCGCACGCCGGCCGATTCGGCAAGCTCGCTGAGTTCTTCCAGGTGTTCTTCCTGCTCGGTGCGATTTCGGGGTGACGCACTCACCAGAATCGCGGATTCCGTGCCGGCCGACACGGTGTGGCGTGTGTCCGACCGCTGAAGGTCGTGTTCGAGTGCATGGAGGAATGCGTCCAACTGGAGGTCGAGTTCATGAAACGGGACCGGTTTGAGGAGGCGGCAGACTTCGCCCTGCGGATTGGGCGGCAGCAGATGGGCAAGATGCAGCAGGCTGGGTTCCCCCGCCTGAGTGACTCCGAGTACGCCGATCAAGTCCAGGCGCAGCAATGCGAGGTGGGTGATGTCTTCCTGACTCAGTGGCTCATCGTGGAGATGCGTCCGGATCAGTCGCAGTCCTCGCAACGAGTGAGCGCCGACTCTGAATTTCGCTAACGAGTCGAAGGTGGGGGCGCATCCCGGTCCGACCAATACCTGTTCGACGATCCCGCGGCGTGTGATGAGCAGCCCGATTGGACGGCGCATGTCCCGTGACAGTTGGCTCGTCGTGCGCGCCAATTCCGGGGTGATCACGACCGAGGTCGGGATACGTCGACGGTACAGTCGCTCCAAGGCCGCAAGGTGACTGGCTTTTAGGCCGCTGATCTGTCCGTGAATCGTGGGGATGGTACGCTCCCAGGGCGCAATTGTTATCGGCTGCGGGTGGCTCCGCCGCATGACGTGGACGGCAACGCACAATCCGGCAGGGCTTCGCAATCCAGAGAGGTGACCTGACCGAGCAGCAATGCACGCTGCCCTGCCGCAGCAATCATAGCGGCATTGTCGGTGCAATACGAGAGGGCCGGGAGACCCAACTCAATTCCTTCTTTGGCGGCACGCTCGGAAAGTTTGGCTCGCAATCGAGAATTGGCTGATACGCCCCCTACGACTGCGAGTGCGGAAACCCCCGCCCGCTCGACCGCGGCGAAGGCCTGTCGCACCAGCACGTCCACAATCGCCTCCTGATAGGAGGCCGCCAGATCAGCCTGTTGTTCGGCAATCGCCTTCGCGGTCATTCCTTGCAGGTGATACAGCAGCGAGGTCTTCAGGCCGCTGAAGCTGAAATCCAATTCTCCGGTCCTCACCCTGGATCGGGGAAACCGGATTGCTGTCGGGCGGCCCTTGCGAGCGGCGGCATCGACGAGGGGGCCGCCGGGATAGCCCAGGCCGAGCATCTGCGCGCCTTTGTCGAATGCCTCGCCTGCGGCGTCGTCGATGGTGCGCCCCATGAGCCGGAAACCACCGGTTTCCTCTGCGTGGAAGAGGTGGGTGTGTCCGCCGGAGGCAATCAAGACGACGCAGGTTTTGGGAAACGCCGGGCGATCAATCCACGCCGAAGCGATATGACCTTCCAGATGGCTCACGCCGATCAACGGAACTCCCAGCGCATAGGCAATGGATTTTGCGTAGCTCAGCCCAACCAGCAGGGCGCCGGCCAAGCCGGGTCCTTGAGTCACGGCGATGGCGTGAAGGTCCTGCCAACCGAGTCCTGCCTCGTCCAGCGCCCGGCGCGTGACATGATCTACATTCTGAATGTGAGCCCGCGACGCCAGCTCCGGCACCACTCCGCCGAAGCGCTCATGCACCGTTTGTTGAGAGGAAATGACATTGGCCAAGACGCGTCCCTTGCCATCAAGCACCGCGGCCGCCGTTTCATCGCAGGAGGTTTCGATGCCCAGTGTGGGGCCGAGGACGATGGGGGTTCTGGCAGTGGTCATGCTAGCGAGTCGTGCCCTGGGGTGCGTGTGATCACTGGCGTGATTGCATCCGGCACGAGCGAAATGTTCGGTTGCGCCATGATTGTCTGGAGTGGGAACTGCGCAGGATCAACGCGAGGCGGTTCGCGTCGTTCTGCGCGCTGGAAAAAGACAACCCCCGGATCCGATTGCGGACCGCGGGGGTTGCCGGTGTTGCTACAGGATCTCAACGATGAGTCGATCCTACCCTCTCGGATGCCCTTCGAGCTAGACGCCCGCCATGGCCTCTTGTTCGATAAACGCCGGTGCGCCGTCGCGCAGAACCACCTTGATCTTCCGGTTGTCCTTGAAGCGGCCCTTGATGAGCTCTTCCGACAACGGATCGCCGATGGCGCGCTGGATGATGCGACGCATCGGTCTGGCACCGTACAGCGGTTCGTACCCTTCCTTGATGAGCCACTGCTTGACCTCGTCGTCGACGTCGATGCTGACGCTCTTGTCGATCAGGCGGAGGTTCAATTCCCGAAGCAGGATATCCAGAATGTGGATTAAGTGATCCTTTTCCAGCGGGTGGAACACGACGATTTCGTCGATGCGGTTCAGGAACTCAGGACTGAAGGATCGGCGCAGTTCGCCCATCACCTCATCCTTCCTGCGTCCTTCCTGGCCGCTCTTTTCATCATTCTGGAACCCGAGCGAGACGCCCTTCTGGATCAGTTTGGTGCCGATGTTCGACGTCATGATGACGACGGTGTTCTTGAAATCCACCTTCCGGCCAAGACTATCCGTGAGGACGCCGTCGTCCAACACCTGGAGGAGCACGTTGAACACATCCGGATGTGCCTTCTCGATTTCATCGAAGAGCACGACCGAGTATGGCCGACGGCGTACTTTCTCAGTCAGTTGCCCGCCCTCTTCATACCCCACGTATCCGGGAGGCGCTCCGAAGAGCCGCGAGCTCGTGAACTTTTCCTGGTACTCCGACATATCGATGCGGATCAACGCATCTTCGCTGTTGAAGAGGAACTCCGCTAGGGTTCGGGCCAACTCCGTTTTCCCGACACCGGTCGGGCCGAGGAAAATGAAGGACCCGATGGGCTTCTTCGCTTCCTTGAGGCCAGCTCTGGATCGACGAATCGCGCGCGCGACTGCCGAAATGGCTTCGTTTTGTCCGATGACCCGCTTGTGGAGGAATTCTTCCATGCGGAGGAGCTTGTTGGACTCTTCCTCTTCCAACTTGAAGAGCGGAATGCCGGTCATCTTCGACACGACATAGGCCACTTCTTCCTTCCCGATGGTCGGTTTGTGCTTCTCCTGATTCTTCTTCCATTCGCGCTTGGACTCGTCGAGGAGTTTTCTCAAGCGTTCTTCTTCTTCCCGATGGCGCACGGCTTCCTCGAAGTTCTGCATCGAGATAGCGAGCTCTTTTTCCCGAGAGATCTTCTTGAGCTCCTGCTCCAGCGCTTTGAGTTCGGACGGAAGCGCGTAGGTCTGCAACTTCGCCCGGGAGCCGGTTTCGTCGATCAGATCGATGGCCTTATCCGGCAGGAACCGGTCGGTGATGTAGCGATCCGCTAACTTGACCGCCTCCACAATGGCGTCTTCGGTGATCTCTACGCCATGGTGTTCCTCGTACCGATCACGCAAGCCCTGAATGATGCGCACCGTTTCATCTGTGCTTGGCGGTTGCACATGAATGGGTTGGAAGCGGCGCTTGAGGGCCCCGTCCTTCTCAATGTGCTTGCGGTATTCGTCCAGCGTCGTGGCGCCGATACATTGAATTTCTCCGCGCGACAACGCCGGCTTGAGCATATTGGAGGCGTCGATCGAACCTTCAGCAGCGCCGGCGCCGACCAGCGTGTGCAATTCGTCGATGAAGATAATAATGTTGCCAGCCTGCACGATCTCTTTCATCACCACTTTCAAGCGCTCTTCGAACTGGCCGCGGTATTTGGTGCCGGCGACCAGCGAGCCCAGGTCCAGCGCGATGACGCGACGGGACAGCAAATTGTCCGGGACTTCCGACGCGATGATGCGCTGCGCGAGCCCTTCGACAATGGCCGTCTTGCCGACGCCGGATTCCCCGATGAGTACAGGATTGTTCTTCGAGCGTCGGCTGAGGATCTGAAGCACCCGTTCGATTTCATCCGCCCGTCCGATGACGGGATCCAACTGCCCCTCTTGGGCGAGTTGTGTCAAATCACGTCCGAACTCGTCGAGCGCCGGGGTGTTGCTCTTGCGGTCCCGCTCGCGAGGGGCGGACTTCCGCAGGAAGGTCACCGTGAGCTGCCTGGCGGTCAAGAGGTTGGCGCCAAGACTCCGCAGAATCTTTCCGCCGATGCCTTCCTCTTCACGCAGAAGTCCGAGCAATAAGTGCTCACTGCCGATATGGTTATGACCGAGGAGCCGGGCTTCTTCCACCCCGTACTCGATGACTTTCTTGACCCGCGGACTGAAAGGAATTTCTCCGAAGGTCATTGTCGTGCCGCCGCCCGGTAGGTTGCGCTCGATTTCGAGGCGAATCTGTTCGGTCGAGAGGCCCATTTTTTTCAGGATCATCAGCGCAATCCCATCCGTCTCGCGAAGGATGGCCAACACCAGGTGCTCGGTGCCCAGGTAATCGTTCTGATGG
>JAEURX010000007.1 GCA_016788885.1 Nitrospira sp.
TAGGCGCGCCGCCAGCGTTCGTTCTGAGCCAGGATCAAACTCTCATAAAGGTTCTACTTGAATTGGACCCGAGGGCCACCTCTTCAATACACCTTACCTTACTCATTTCTCGCTCTATTCAGTTGTCAAAGAACCGTTTCACGCTTCGGAACGTTTCTTCGTTCCCCACGCGAGCCGCGCACTTTACTATGCGCGCCTGACCTTGTCAAGAGGGTCAGGATTTATTTTTTGATCTGGGGTTCCTGAGAATCCGTCGCAGGTCTTACAACCGCATCGGCCACTAGGCTGGATCAAACGTGCACTCTTATACCAATCTGGAATTTCGGAGTCAAGCCTTGAAAAGATCTTTTTAATATCGCAGAGTAATTCTTATGGAACCTTGGTTCAGTTTGAAACGACGCAGCCTCTTAAAGCTCACTGGAATTGCGGCTACCGCTGGCCTCATCGGTGGCTGCGACGGGGTCGGATCTTTTTTCGGCCGGATGTTTGCCGTGCCCGCTCGCGACACAAATTACTTTACCGAAAACAAAAAATTCTACGTTGTGAACTATTCAGACTCGCCATTTAATGTTTCTCGCGACCTAAGACAGGACGAGTGGAGATTGGCCGTGAAGGGAGAGGTGAAAAAACCACTGTCCCTGGGTTGGCGGGAATTGTTAAACCGTGAAAACTTCGAACAAATTTCTACGCTCATGTGCATTGATACGCTGCCCGGTGGAGACAGCCTCGGCAATGCGCGCTGGCGCGGGATTTCCCTGAAAAAATTGCTGCGAGAAGCGGAAGTCGATGAAGACACGACACGCGATATCGTGTTTCGCGGCGCGGATGCCTACGACGACAGCATTCCGCTCGCACGCGCAATGCGGGATGACGTCATGCTCGCGTTCTTAATGAACGGCGAGAAATTGCCCAAAGAGCATGGTTTTCCACTCCGTCTGCTCGTACCCGGTCTGTATGGCATCAAAAACGTGAAGTGGATCGTGGAAATCGAGGCGTATGCCGGGGATTATAAAGGTTATTGGCAGCGCAAAGGATGGACGGACGATGCCACGATCAAGACATTCTCCCGCATCGATTCGCCCGGCCACTATCAAACTTTGCGCGGCCCCGAACAACGATTCCGCGGCATCGCCTTCGGCGGACCGAACTCCATCAGCAGAGTAGAAATCAGCCTGGATGCAGCAAGAACCTGGGACTCCTGCGAAATTGAAACACCCATGTCACCCTATTCATGGGTCATCTGGAATTATACGTGGCGCCCACAAAAACGCGGCAAGTATCAGGTTGCCGTCCGCGCCATTGACAGCAAGGGCCAACTACAAATTGCCGAATTGATCAGGCCGCAACCAGCCGGCTCGAGCGGATTACACACAATTATTGCCGACGTGGAAAGCCTGTAGATTCCCTACGGCCTCAACGCGTCTCCCAATGCCCGCCTCACGTTACTCCGGACACACGAGCCTCATCTCGCACACGTACCATCAAACCCAGACCGGGCCGCTCGAAACACGAATCGTCCGACAGGCAACCTGCTTGACCGAACATCAACGCAGGTTCGCACAGGTCGTAGGCCAGCAAGCGTGTGCCGAACGCCTCCTCTTGAGCCAAGGATCTGCTTGAGCACCGCCCGCTGAGCGGTCTCCGGATGGTTCGTCTTGTCGAGGAAGGGATGCCAGTCCCGATACCGGGTCACCACCCTGGAAAGATACAGAGGGAGGTCCGTGAAGAAGGAGGCCAAGCCGGATCACCTCGCGCGTGTATCAAAACCGGGAACGAACGGAGCCAACATCTGGGCTGCAAATCCGTCCGGATAGGCTCGATTGACCAATCCCAATGCGCCGACCGCGCGTGCCGTTGGCAAGTATCGCGTGCCGAATAGAACATCCCAAACAATCAGATGATTGCCGTAATTGTGATTCGATTCCTCTTTGTGAACCGAGTGGTGCCATTGATGCAGCTCCGGTCCGCTGACCAGATAATTCAACCAGCCCAGCCGCACATCCACGTTGGAATGTTGAAAGAATCCGTTCACGGCATACCAGACAACATACGCGCTCAACACGTCTTTTTGAACGCCGAGCGCGAAGAACGGCAGTGCGTCACACACAAACTGCAGACTCTTATCCACCGGATGAAACCGTCCGACGTTCAGCGTGTAGAGCGTTGCGAGGCATGATGCACCGCATGAAATCGCCAGAGAAACTCCTGCTCATGACTCAGGCGGTGCAACCAATATCGGACCCCATCGACGAGCACCACCATCAGCACCGTCTGCGCCAACACCGGCCAATCCTTCGGCCACCAGAACGCTATCGGCCAACGTTGTCCATCAACCCATGCAAACAGGAAGACTACTACCGCAACGCCCAACGCCTTCGGAAGCAGTACATGCACACGAACCACATACCTCGAATCTTGAGCGGCCTCCAGCCATGATGGCCGCCACTCTGGGCGATAGGGCAGCGTGCGTTCACACCCCATGACCACGAGCGTCCCCACCGTGACAGGCACATAGGTTGCCAGCAGTACACCTGCCCCCTCCCGCAACAACATCATGTTTCCGATCACGCAGGACAGAAGGACCACCGGATACGCCGTATACCGGATGAAGGCAACAACTCGAACTGGTCCTCCTACATCGAGGGAAGGCCGCCCACCGTAGGTCGCATGGAACATCCCCCAGACCAGCAGGAACGACGCGAATACCAGGTGGAAAAGGGTTGGAAGGGTTGCGCCAAACCAGAAATGAGTCGGTGCAATGGCAAGCCCGATTAGGAGCCTGATGCCCATCACAGCACAATAAGCCCAGCCGATGCTTAGCAGCAGCCGTCCGAGCTTGGGCGAGAGAACCAGGGAACCGGACAAGAAGGTCCAAACCACACGGGCAGCACCGGCCAGAATCAGGACTTGCACACCAACCAGGACGGGGTACGGAAGCGCACCGCTTTGCCAGGCATGGAAAGGAGGAAGCACCGCCACCGGCGCGACCAACTGAATCATCTGCGCCAGCACATGAAATAGAAAGAGTAGCAGCAACCCAAGCAACCACAGTCCGTAGGATCGGGCTACGCGCTGGACCAAGTCTGCACCAGACAGAGTCCGTGTATTCTAGGATACATCCCCAGGCAGACAAGAAAACAGCGAGTCTCCGGGCTCAAGCGGGATCGATCGGCGGGAGCTTTCAACGCACAGGCGGTACACTCACGAAACGATATGCAGTGGATGGCTCAATGACGGAGCGACACTACCGCGCGCCGCCATCGGCACGTGCGCTGGCGAAGGTGGCCGCAAACAACTCGACCATGGCGCGCACGCCCTTGCGCACGGCGTCGGAGACTTCGTCCTTCGGCCCGTAGCCGAGTATGGCTTGGTTCCAGAGGCTGCCGGGCGTCTTTTGGGTCGTATAGGAACCTGCGTTGCAATCGACGTGATAGGCGGCGATGTATTGATCTCCCACCGTCCACACCTCGCAGGTGAAGAAGCCGAGTTGATTGAGACGTTCAGGCGCGTCGGGAGCCGGTCCACTCGAGCCTTCGAGCGCGATCCCCGGCACTTTGTTAAGGAGGGTCACCCTGGTCACATCAGTCAACTCGGCACCACTGATGCCAAGCTTCTCGGCAGTGCCTTGGGTCTGAACTTCAACCGCGACAAACTTTTTGATGTGCCGCATGTCGGCCACAGGAACAAGCTCGGGGCTGGCGAGCGCCTCAGACAGAGCAGGTAATACACCGGTCGCGAGCAGCATCAGCACGGACAATCGGCATATCACACCCACAGGTCTCCCCATGATCAATCTCCTCCCGCCACGGCACCGCAATAGGTCTACCGCCTGTTGTCTCGCCTGATATACCTCAGCGAGGCCCTTCATATCTAGTTCGCCGCTCGGATCGGTCACACGACGCAGCCGGGAGACTACGCAGGACGCCACCGGAAACTGCTCCAGGTTTCACACGCCCGGGTCAGTACCGAATCATTCCAGGCATGGCGTCATACTCGCAACCACGCGCAAGCTTCCTTCGCCATACCTGGACCTCGGAGATCTTGCGCCGCTGCAGAAAGGAGGTCCGCTGTCGGGAAAAGACCTCATCGTCACAACCGATCGCAGCCGTGTCCTTGACGCTGGTTCCGTACTACACACGAACGATACACGCCCAATAGGCCTCGCCCCAACACAGCGGACACGGTTGAGCACTGGTGTAAAAATCACCGCCTGCACGAGTGAATGAACCCAATGGCCTGGCTGCGGCACGAATCGCCTCCATCTCGGTATGGGCCGTGGGGATCATTGGTGCTACCCACGCGATTCCACCCTTTCTCCAACGATCTTTCCCCCCATCTCGACTACGGCTCCGAAAGGACCGCCGAGCAACCATCGACGAGTACACAGGCCCTCACTTCGTCTCAGCGCGCGACCACCTGCCCCATGCCCGTTACCGCTCATCACTTCCCTCTTCGTCGGCATCTCATCGGTTGCCCCTTCCAGCCGCAGTACCAATGTTGGCCCTTACGAACCGACGAGTTCGGCCATCTCCTGCGCGGTAAGATCCCGCCAGTGACCGGGCCGGAGATCTCCCACGGTGATCGGTCCGATCGCCACACGCACAAGCCGCAACGTCGGATGCCCGACGGCAGCTGTCATTCGCCGAACCTGCCGGTTCATCCCTTCACGCAACGTGAGTTCCAGCCAGGCCGTCGGAACATGCTTACGAAATCGAATCGGAACGGGCCGTTCAGGTAAACAGGGGGGAGCTTCCAACAGCCGGGCTTGCGCAGGCCGCGTGCGGGTTCCGGCAATCACGACCCCGCTTTCGAGGCGCGCCAAGGCAGCGGCATCAGGCACGCGCTCAACCTGAACCAGATAGATCTTGGGAAGATGATGTCGAGGATCGGTAACGTGATGGGCCAACCGGCCGTCTGAGGTCAGTAACAGCAACCCCTCGCTGTCCAAGTCCAATCGACCCGCGGGGTAGACGTCAGGCACATCGACATACGCGCTCAGCGTAGGCCGCCCTTCAGGATCGGTAAAACAGGGCAACACGCCGTAGGGTTTGTACAAGGCGAGGGTCCGACCGACGCGGGACAGCGTCATGACCATGGATGACTCACATGCCCGTGACGACCAATTCGCGGCCATGACACAGGGTGTGTGGAAGGAAACAGAGCGGCACCACACGTGACTGGGGAAAGAGACTGACGCGATGCTTCAAGCCTCGAACTAATCGAGCCGCCTGAAACGAGCCGCATATTCTTCGGGCGGGATCGGCGTACTGAAAAACGCCGACTTGCTCTGATTGACGATCCGTGTTTTGACGAGTAGGCTCCCGTCCCCTTCCACCGTCAATTCTTGCGCAAACTCCGAAATGTTGCGAAGGGGCTCCTCCGCCACACCGCCTTCAGCCCGTGTCCGATGGATCAGGATCTGGTTCTGACGGCACGTCACCCGATCTTCCGGCCGTAAATCCAGTTGATGAGCGGTAATGGCGCCATCATAACGATTCACCAGTTCCAAGGTATCGTCGTGAACCAATTCCACCCGCACGGCCTCTCGCGCGGCCTCCGCAGGCACTGGCACCCCCAGCATCGCATTTAAGGTGAGTTTGCTTTCACGGTTCCGGTAGAACCCCACGGTACCCGGCAACGCCTCGCCATGCAATTCGTACATGCCTCCCAACTTGGGACAGTCCGGCCAGGCTAAACTCGGTTTCAACGTCGGGGGCAACGGCGTGCCTGGTGCAGTTTGGCAACCGGCAAACCCGAGGATTCCAGACAGGGCCATCAGGGCAACGGCGCCCTGCCATCCCGACTGTCCAAGCTGCCTGGGGCTCAACGTGGTGCGCATACGGCAAGTCTAACGAAGCCATCATCTACCTGTCTAGTCAGAATCTCCGGAAATCGCCTTCGATCACACACACGGCTGCGACTGTCGCACACGTGAACCAGTCACCAGCATGACGTGAGATCCGGTTGACCTTCGTGCGATGAGCAGGTCACAACTGCCTGGAAAGGCAGGTGGAGATGATCGCCGTGGGGATTTCCAGGCTTGCTCGCCTACGGAAAATGTGGTTCCATCGAGCCCTGATTCGGCACAGTACAGTCGATGCCACTCACGGCCCTCACCAAGGAGTTCCCTCATGAGATGGGAAGGACAACGGGAAAGCCATAATATCGAAGACCGCCGAGGGATGGGCGTCACCCGATCCGGCGCAGGACTCGGATTGGGCGGTCTCGTGCTCATCCTCGCGGTCAGCTTTCTCACCGGCACCAATCCGCTCACGCTGCTGAATTTGCTAAACGGTGTCCAGGAGATGACGGTCCCATCTGAACCGGACCGTCCAGGGCCGATCGGCGCGCCACAGGACGAACTCGGCAAATTTGCCGCGGTCGTACTCGCGGATACGGAAGCCACGTGGCAAACATTGCTCCCCCGCATGGGCCGATCTTACGAAGATCCTCGTCTGGTGCTGTTTACTGGAGCGGTGCGGTCGGCGTGCGGGACGGCGTCATCCGCGGTCGGGCCGTTCTATTGCCCGGGCGATCACAAGGTCTATCTCGACCTGTCGTTCTTTCAAGAGTTGGCACAACGTCTCGGCGCACCAGGCGACTTCGCCCAAGCCTATGTCATCGCCCATGAGATCGGCCACCATGTCCAGAACCTGTTGGGCGTCGCCGACAAGGTGACCCGGATGCAACAGCGCGGCTCGGCCGCAGAGCGAAATGCGCTGTCCGTCCGTCTAGAACTGCAGGCGGACTGTTTTGCCGGAGTCTGGGGATACCATGCCAGGAAGAACCGCAATCTCATCGAGCCAGGCGATTTCGAGGCGGGCCTGCGTGCTGCCGGGGCGATCGGTGACGACCGACTGCAGAAGATGTCACAAGGCCATGTGCAACCGGAAAGTTGGACCCACGGGTCATCCGAACAACGGATAACCTGGCTGCGGCGTGGTTTGCAATCCGGCGATCCCGCTGCCTGCGACACATTTACCGATGGACAGTTATAACGCCATGGCGCAGCACATCAACGAAGGCTTGGTTTCAGGACTGGCGTTCACTTGGAGAGAGGGAGGCACGTGAGCTTCCTCGGCCTTTTCTCATCCGCTGCCGGAGCTGCAGCAGAGGACGCCTTCACCCCAGAGCCTCCCTGGAAGGCTAAGACCGTCGTGGCGACTGGCATGGCCACATTGGCAGGAACAGCCGGCTGGATTTCTGACATCATCTCTCCAGCGGTGGCACGCTTCGGCGGAAGCTATATCGCCGGGTTTTTTATCGGTTGGGCCTTCCGTCGTTTCGTCATGTTCGTGATGGTGATGGGGGCTGTGGCCATCGCCGGGATCGCGTTGCTGAAAAATGCCGGCTGGTGGACGACCGATTGGGCAGCGCTCGAACGGCATGTCACCCACAGCCTCACGGCGCTGCAACAGGGGGCACACGGGCTCAAGCAGTTTCTGGCCGGCTACCTGCCCTCGGCCGGTGCAGCCGCAGCCGGATTGTTCATGGGGTTCCGAAAGAAATAATCGGAAGAAACCGTGCGGGACACACTAGACCCTGCCGGATCGTGAAGATCATCGCACGCAAGCTTGCGACATACTCGTGAGCATCGCTGGCACAGGTTTCTCAAAAGCCGATGCTGATGCCGCCGCCACTGCGGCTCCCACCACCACCGAACCCGACACCACCGAATACGCCCCACCAGGGGCCGGAGGCGCGAGGATGATCCTCTCGCCGGCGATCCCAGCGGTGTAGATGCCTCACCTCCAGCGTGGGAAAACGGTAATCGGCCTCGTCCATCTTTTCGACCACTGCACCCGTGACCTCTCCCACAATGGTCACTCTAGTACCATCAACAATGGTCGCCGGATCAAGAAATTCCTTGTGCAACGCCAGAAATCGCCCCTTCGAGTGCATGCGATCCAGGTCGGGCTCCTGGTCGTCATCCAAGGGAAGTTGTAACACCTCCAATTGAGTCCCGCCCTTCATGGCCTTGGCTTTGAGAACCTCCCCGCCCAACAGGACCACCTTGCCCCGATGCGAATCGGGGGATTCCAGAATCTGCTCAAACGTCACGGTCTTCTCAACCTGCGACTCCAAGGCTTCCGGGATGACTCGTGTGGACGCACATCCGGCCGTCGTGATCAAGCACCCAATGGCTATCCACTGAAGAACACGCATCATAGAGCCAGTATAACGAACCTCGACGAACGATACTACGACCATGGTCTCCTCGTGGAATCGCCCACACGGCGCCGCGACAACGACATTTCTTCCAACCCCGGCACTGGTCTATACTGACATTCTGACAGTGTCCCTATCGAAAGGAACGGCCCTCTATGTCGCGTATGCCTTCTCGTTGCTCGCCTCCGATCGTCCGTTGTGCGGCACTCGTGCTGGCCACCGCTGCCTTCATGACAGCTCTGGGTCCAGATGAAGCCGCCGCCATTGAAGCCGCCAAGCTGGAACGCGCCAAACTCGCAACCATCGGAGTCCTGGAAGACACACAGGACCAGCGCACTCCGGACAAACCGGGCAAGATCCTTGTGCGCGGTACCGGTTTTCATTTGCGCGATGGCTACATCGTCACCGCTCGCCACGCAGCGGAAAAGCAGGACGTCACGACCGGCACCACCATTCAGAAACAGATTCGCATCCTGACGATAGATCTCCATGAACTGACGGCCGATCTCGTGGGCGACAGCGCATTCATGGATGTCGTGGTGTATCGCGTGACCGAAGCCCATCGCCCCAAACTCCAGACATCGGTGTCTTTTGCACCCGGCGATGTCCAGCCGGGGCAGGAAGTGTTCACCGTCGGCTATCCCATGGGCTGGGGGCCGACGATGTCGTTCGGACATCTGGGCAACACGAACACCTTCCTCCAGACGGTGGATACCCGCCTGATTCAGGCCGACGTGGCAGCCTGCAGCGGCAACTCCGGTGGCGGGCTCTTCAATGAGAAGGGTGAGGTCGTGGGGATCATGCACGCGATCATCCAAACGGAACGCGACGACTCCACCGCCCATTGCAGTCGAATGGCCTTTGCCATCCCGGCTATTCTGGCCGAACGCATCGTGACCGCCGCACTGGACGGCAAGCCGTTGACATTTTCCAAGATGGGTCTCCAGATGGTGGCCGTAAAAGACGGCACCAGGTGGAGAATGGCAGTGAAGGATGTGCTGGAACCGGCCAAATCCGCCGGCATTGAGAAGCACGACATCATCATCGCCGTGGATGACACCGACATTCAGGATGCCGCGCACCTGAAGAACTACTTGATCGAACGAACCAAGCCCGGCCAACAAGTGAGCGTCAAAGTCCGTCGCATCGACACCAACCTGACGTTTACCGTGACACTGGGAGGAGGATAATCGCCTGCGAAGGACGCTCGTCTGGTGTGGCGACACGCGACCGGTTCATGATGCGCGGCCTCTGCATATCGAAAGGAGGAACGCCGCAGGAATGGTGTACCGGCATACTGGAGAAGCCTGAAGCCGGCAGAAGCCTTCGCTATTCTGCTAAACGGGCAAGGCTTGATACCAGCCGTTGGCGCGCACCAGCGTCACCGGCTGGTCGAAGAGCCGGCTGAGATTCACATCCGTGAGCAGATTGACCTTGGCACCATCAGCGACGACTTCACCGTCCTTGAGCAGAACCACGCGTTCGATCTCCGGTGGAATTTCGTGAAGATGATGCGTCACGAGAAGAATCGTTTTCCCTTTGCGGATCTGCGCACGAAGAAGGTCGAGATATTGAAAGCAGGCCTTGAGGTCGAGCCCGCTCGTGGGCTCATCCAGCACCAGCACGGACGGATCGTGCACGAGAGCACGCCCCAACAAGAAGCGCCGTTGTTCGCCCGTCGAAAGATGGCCAAAGGTGCGGCCGGCTAACTGATCAATCCGCAATTCTCGCATCACCTCTCGTGCACGGTCGATCTGATCCAGGTCGAAGGTTTGGTGCTCATAGGTATCGTTGCTGGCATAAAAGCCGGACAGAATGACATTCAGGCCTTCAGCGCAAATCAAGTAGTCCCGCTGCAGGTCGTGCGACACAATCCCCAGCTGCTTCCGAACGTCCCAGACGCTCCAGCGCTCCTGGCCGAATAGATTGACCTTGGTGGCATCCAGAGCCAGAGGATGCACTTCACCGGATAACAACTTCAGCAGCGTGGACTTCCCGGCGCCATTAGGACCGACGATCGCCGCATGTTCCCCTTCATGAAGAGCGAAGGAAAAATCGGAAAAGACGCGGGTCTCTCCTCGATAGACAGTCGCATGTTGAATGTCGAGAACCGGACGACAGGTGACTGCAGGTCGAAGCGCCTTGGGCGGAGCGGGAACAGATGTCGCAACCGGATGTGTCATCGACTTTCCAGCACGACGCGACTGCTCAAGTCCAGCACGAGCTAATGCGTCTACTCGTTCATTGTCCACATGGCCGTTGTGTCCTCTGACCCAATGCCATTCAATGGTGTGGCCGGAGGCCAGTGCGTCCAGACGACGCCATAAATCTTCATTCTTGACCGGCTCCTTCCCGGCTGTTTTCCATCCCCGGCGTTTCCAGCTGTGAATCCATTCGCTGATGCCCTTTTGTACATACTGAGAATCTGTGTAGACGCGGGCCTTCACCGGTTGCGTGAACCACTGCAGCGCCTCTATCACCGCGAGCAACTCCATGCGATTGTTGGTCGTTGCCGGCTCGCCGCCACAGAGTTCCGTTTCCTCCCCGTCAATACGCAGCAGCACGCCCCAGCCTCCTGGCCCGGGGTTTCCACTACAGGCTCCATCTGTATAGATGTCGATCACGTCATTCCCCAGGGAGTTAACACGGAAGGCGGTTTCAGGAAGCCACGCGCCACTACGCTTCTGCAGGATCGGCGTTGATCTTCGGCGAAGATTTCTTGTCGGGGACAGAACCAGATTTCTTGATCGAGCCAGCCACTTTGGGGGTTGCGGTCGTGACATCTGCGTTTTGCGCGCGATGCAGGAGGGCATGATCCATCAGCACCAGCGCCATCATGGCTTCGGCAATGGGGGTCGCACGAATGCCGACGCAGGGGTCATGGCGGCCGTTCGTCTCGACCAAAACGGGCTGTCCGGCCTTATCGATCGACCGACGTGGCACGCGAATACTCGAGGTGGGCTTGATGGCGATGGTCACCACCACATCCTGGCCGGTGGAGATACCGCCGAGAATGCCGCCCGCATGATTGGTGACGAAACCCTCAGGTGTGAGTTCGTCGCCATGCTCGGATCCCCGCTGGGCCACCGAGGCAAAACCTGCCCCGATTTCAACCGCCTTCACGGCGTTGATGCTCATCATGGCCCCGGCCAGATCCGCATCTAACTTGGCATACACCGGAGCGCCCCACCCGACCGGCACATGCTCCGCAACCGTGGTAATTTTTGCGCCGACAGAATCGCCCGCCTTCCGCAATTCGTCCATGAAAGTTTCGAGCTTCTCCACCACCGCGGCATCAGCGGAAAAAAACGGATTTGTCCCGACCGTATCCCAACTCTGAAACGGTACTTCGATGGGACCAAGCTGACTCAAATACCCACGGATGACGATGCCATGTTTCTCGCGCAACCATTTTCGAGCGATGGCCGCCGCCGCCACGCGCACCGCTGTTTCACGAGCGGAGGATCGTCCCCCGCCGCGGTGGTCGCGGATGCCGTATTTCTGCCAATAGGTGTAATCCGCGTGGCCCGGACGAAAGGTGTCGATGAGATTGCCGTAATCACGGCTGCGCTGATCTTCGTTCCGGATCAGGAGAGCGATGGGAGTGCCCGTGGTGTTGCCCTCAAACACGCCGGAGAGGATTTCAACACGGTCGGATTCCTGTCGCTGTGTGACATGACGGGAGGTACCCGGTTTACGCCGATCCAGATCCTGCTGAATATCTTCGGCCGTGAGTGCAAGTCCCGGAGGACAGCCGTCGACGACGCAGCCGATAGCCGGTCCATGGCTTTCGCCGAATGAGGTGACGGTGAAGACTCGGCCCAACGTATTGCCGGCCATGAATGGGATGGCTCCTGCTATTCGACGAGATCGAGCTTGATGCGCAGTTCTTTCAATTGATCGGCGCTGACAGCCGACGGAGCTTCGGTCATGGGGCACTGCGCGCGTTGGGTCTTGGGGAATGCGATGACATCCCGGATCGAATCGGCGCCGCCCAGGAGCATGATCAGCCGATCGAGGCCGAAGGCGATTCCACCATGTGGAGGAGCGCCATATTCCAGGGCTTCCAGCAAGAAACCGAACTTCGCCTGCGCCTGATCCTTCCCGATGCCCAACAGGTCGAGGATCCGGAACTGAATATCACTGCGGTGATTCCGTATGCTGCCGCCGCCGATCTCGCTGCCATTGAGCACCATATCGTAGGCCTTGGCTCTGGCCTTTAATGGCTCGGTGTCGAGGAATGGGACGTCTTCATCCATCGGCGCCGCAAAGGGATTGTGCATGAAGACATAGCGCTTTTCTTCCGGCGAATAGTCCAGGAGTGGAAACTCCGTCACCCAGAGCGGCTTCCAGGCGGTCTTGTCGATCACATTCAATTCCTCCCCCAGCAGCAGACGGATCCGCCCCAGCACATCGTGCACGATGGCCGGTTTATCCGCGCCGAACAGCACCAGGTCGCCCGGTTTTGCCTCCGGCAAGGCTGCTGCAAAGGCCTGGGCATCGAGAAACTTGGCGATCACAGACTCCAACTGCCCCTCCGCGGTCACCTTCAACCAGGCCAACCCTTTGGCCCCGAAACTTTTGGCCGTTTCCCCTAACGCATCGATACGGCTCCGGGCGATGGTGGCCCCGCCGGACACGATCAAGGCCTTGACGAGCCCGCCCTTCGTCGCCGCGTCTTTGAAGACTTTGAAATCACTCTTGGCGGCGAAGGCAGTTACATCATGCAACGGCATATCGAACCGCAGATCCGGCTTGTCGGAACCGTAACGCCCCATCGCCTCGGCATAGGTCATCCGTGGGAACGGCGCCGGCAATTGCACTCCGCCCGCATCCTTGAAGACGGAGACGATCATCCGCTCCATGAGGGACATCACCTGCTCACGATCCACGAACGACATTTCCAGATCGATCTGGGTGAATTCCGGCTGGCGGTCGTTGCGTAAGTCTTCGTCACGAAAGCAGCGGGCAATTTGGTAATACCGATCCACCCCACTGACCATCAAGACCTGCTTGAACAACTGCGGCGACTGCGGCAGCGCGTAGAACATCCCCGGATTGACGCGACTGGGCACCAGATAATCCCGCGCGCCTTCCGGAGTGCTCTTCGTCAGCACCGGCGTTTCTACTTCGAGGAACTGCTCCGCATTCAAAAACCCGCGCACAGCCTGCATGATCCAGTGCCGCAATCCCAGCAACCGTTGCATTCGGGGTCGCCTGAGGTCGAGATAGCGGTATTTCAACCGCAGCGCTTCGGTGATTTCGATGTCGTCTTCGATCATGAACGGCGGCGTTTTCGCCTCGTTCAGAATCTCCACGGCATCGACGAAGACTTCAATCTCGCCCGTCGGCAGATGCGGATTGCGGGACTCCTCGGGACGGGCCATGACCTGGCCGGTGACCGACACCACGCATTCACTACGGAGCGTATGCGCAGCTTGATGAACGGCGGCATTTCGCTCGGCGTTGAACACGACCTGCGTCAGTCCGGTTCGATCACGCAAATCGATGAACAGCACCATGCCGTGATCCCGACGCCGTTGCACCCAACCGTTCAATACCACTTGCTGACCGACCTGCGCTTTGGTCAACTCCCCGCATCGATGGGTCCTGATCTTCATGCTCTTCTCCGCGTCGAGTTCCGCGATGGTTTCGCAGGGCCCCGTGTTCCCTGACGCGACGCCGAAGGACCGCCACGTCGGTTCTGTTGAAATTTTTGACTTGCGCCCGGACGACCTGGGGCCGCACCGCGACCTGAACCTTGGGGTCGTGACGATGGTCCTCGTTCACCCTGAGGGCGTTGAGGTTTCCGTATCCCTCCTGAAGAAGGCCCATTGACGTCGCCGGCCTCCCGCTTAGGCACCCGGTTTTCTCCGGTTAATGTCGTGCGACGCCGAAACTTCGCACCGTGACTCATCGGACGTTTCGTCCCGCCAAGCCCCGGACGTGAGGGTTTCCGCTCCGCTCGATCCTGCTGCGGCCGGCGGCCTTGTTCGGGTCGCTGCACTCGTGGCCCTCGCCCTGTTCGCGCAGGCTGCGGCGGTCTTGGCGGCGCAGGCTCGGTGGGCGGCGTCCAGCGCACCGGCTTTCCTGACGCGTCCAGTTCCGGACGTTCGGCGCGGGCGATTCGATCCCCCACCAGTTCCCGCAAGCGGTTCGCCTCTCGGTCTGTTAAAAACCGGTATTCTCCCGCGGCAAGATCGCCAAGCAGCAGCGGCCCCATTCGCACACGTGTCAGCTTGATCACCGCATGACCGACGGCTTCGAGCATGCGCTTCACTTGATGTTTTCGTCCCTCATGGATCGTCACTTCCAACCAGGAATTGCTCTCCGCCCGACTGATCTTCTGCACCTTCGCCGGAGCCGTCAGGCCATCTTCCAGTTTAACGCCCCGCTCCAGTGTCCCGATTTCGGCATCGTCGAGTACACCCTTGACCTTGATCAGATACGTTTTCGGGACATGGTACCGTGGGTGGAGAAGCGCCTGGGCGAGGTCCCCGTGATTCGTCAACAGCATGAGTCCTTCACTATCGAAATCCAGGCGGCCGACCGGAAATACGCGCACCGACACGCCGCGCAGAAAATCTTTCACGGTCGGGCGGCCTTCGGGATCCTCAAGCGTGGACATCACGTTCTTCGGCTTGTTCAACAAAACATAGACATAGGGCTGTGCGGCGCGCAGATGCTTGCCGTCGACTTTGACATGGTCGCGGTCAGGATCGACCTTCGTGCCGAGTTCTCTGACCACGCTGCCGTTGATCGTGACGCGGCCGGACGTGATCAATTCTTCAGCCTTACGCCGGGAGGCCAGGCCGGTTCCCGCAATCAACTTTTGCAGTCTGATTTCCACAACCATCCTTTACTGACGCGCACCTGGCATCTCGTCACACATGCCGCCTGCTCTCGCGATGCAGACGCATGGTTCACCGACAGCACTTACTCCCACTCAATGGTCGATGGCGGCTTCGAGCTGATGTCATACACGACACGGTTGACGCCCTTCACTTCGTTGATGATCCGGCTCGACATTTTTCCCAACACCTCGTTCGGGATCTTGGCCCAGTCGGCAGTCATCCCGTCGAGGCTGGTGACAGCACGAATCGCGATCACATGCTCATATGTGCGCTGATCGCCCATCACACCGACGGTTCGAATCGGCAACAAGACCGCGAAGGCCTGCCAAATCTCACGGTAGAGTCCTGCGGCCCGGATCTCCTGATCGACGATGGTTTCCGCCCCCCGCAAGATCGCCAATCGTTCCTTGGTGACGGCCCCCAGCACCCGAATCGCCAACCCCGGACCGGGAAACGGCTGCCGCCAGATAATCTCATCCGGCAAGCCCAGCTCATGACCCAACACGCGCACTTCATCCTTGAACAATTCGCGAAGCGGCTCCACCAGTTTCAACTTCATTCGCGTCGGTAATCCACCCACGTTGTGATGGGTCTTAATCGTCGCCGACGGCCCTTTGAAGCTGACGCTTTCGATGACATCCGGGTACAAGGTGCCCTGGACCAGGTATTTCACCCCTTTGAACTTCTTAGATTCGGCTTCAAAATTTTTGATGAACAGGCGCCCGATGATCTTCCGCTTCCGCTCCGGATCCGTCACATTCTTCAGCGCCGTGAGGAACTGACTGGTGCGATCGAGAATCCGCATGTTCAAATGCAGCTGGGAAGCGAAAGTCTTTTCTACCTGATCTCGCTCGCCGGCTCGCAGCACCCCGTTGTCGACGAATATGCAGGTCAACTGATCGCCGACCGCACGATGTGTGAGTGCGGCCGCGACAGAGGAATCCACCCCGCCGCTCAATGCACAGATCACACGCTCAGTCCCTACCTGCTGTTTGATTTGTTCTACCGCCGTGTCGACATAGGAGCGCATGGTCCACGTCGGCCGACACCCACAGATATCGTAGACGAAATTTTTCAGCATCATGGCGCCCTCGGTCGTGTGCGCCACTTCCGGATGGAACTGCAGGCAGTAAATGCGTTGCTTGGCATCATGCCGCTTCATCGCGGCAATGGGAGAATTGTCGGTGTGCGCGATGGAGCGAAAGCCCGGCGGCATCCGCTGGATGCGATCTCCGTGCGACATCCAAACAATCGTCGAACCACTCGGGCCAATGCCCTTGAACAGGTCCGACCGATCATCGAGGCTCAGCTCAGCCCGGCCGAACTCTCGGTGCTGCGCCTTTTCCACGTCGCCACCCTGAAGGTGGGTCACCAGCTGCATGCCATAGCAGATGCCAAGAATCGGAATGCCTTGCTCGAACAGCTGCTTGGGGACCTTTGGCGCCTTCTTATCGTAGACGCTCGAGGGTCCGCCGGAAAGCACGATGCCCTTGGGACGATAGGCCAGGATCGTGGCGAGCGGTACCGTGCACGGCAGGATCTGCGAATAGACCTGCGCTTCGCGGATGCGTCGTGCGATCAGCTGCGTGTATTGGGAGCCGAAATCAAGAACCAGAATTCGATCGTGCCAAAGTTCCATAAGCGCGTGAGATGTAACACGTTAGAGGTTCAGTGCGGGGGATGAAGAACAGGGGAAGGGAAGCTTCACCTCCCGCCTGTATGCGTGCTATTCCCAATCGGTGCGATAATTGGGTGCTTCCTTGGTGATGATGACGTCGTGGACGTGTCCCTCCCGAAGGCCGGCCAATGTCTGGCGAATGAACGTGGCCTTCTGCTGCAGTTCAGGAATGGTCTTGCACCCGCAGTAGCCCATGCCGGATTTCACGCCACCAACCATTTGGTAGATATGCGGGGCCAGGAGCCCCTTGTACGGGACACGGCCTTCGATACCCTCGGGAACCAGCTTCGGGGTCGGTCGCCCTCCCTGTCCGTATCGATCGCCACCACCCCGTTCCATGGCTCCAATCGACCCCATTCCACGATAGACCTTGTAGGTCCTGGCTTGGAACAGCACAGTTTCTCCCGGAGCTTCTTCCGTCCCTGCCAGCAAACTTCCCAGCATGACGACTGACGCACCAGCCGCTAAGGCCTTGGTGATATCGCCCGAGTATTTGATCCCGCCATCGGCGATGACCGGAATATTGGAACCAGCCAAAGCCCTGGCACAATCGCCGATTGCCGTCAATTGCGGCATCCCGGCACCGGACACCATCCGTGTCGTACAGATCGAGCCAGGCCCGACTCCGACTTTCACGGCATCGACGCCGGCTTTGACCAAATCTTTGGCCGCCTGGGCGGTCGCAATATTTCCCGCAATGATGTCCAGCTGCGGATAGGCTTTTCTGACCATCTTAACCGTATCGAGCACTGCCTGGGAATGCCCATGCGCCGTATCCACCACGACGACGTCCACTCCGGCTTTCACGAGCAAGGCCACCCGATCCGACGTATCAGGACCGACGCCCAACGCGGCGCCAACCCGCAAACGCCCATGGGCGTCCTTACAGGCATTGGGGTATTTAATCCGCTTTTCAATGTCCTTAATCGTAATGAGGCCCTTGAGTTCAAATTGTTTGTTGACCACCGGCAGTTTTTCGATCCGGTGCTCATGCAAAATCTCGCGGGCCTTTTCCAGGCTGGTCCCTTCGGGGGCGGTAATGAGTTTGTCGCGCTTCATCACTTGGGAAACCTTCAGATCCATTCTCGTCTCGAAGCGCAGGTCACGATTCGTGAGAATGCCGACCAGCTTCCCGGCCTTGGTGACCGGAATACCGGAAATCCGATACTTAGCCATCAAATCATGGGCATCACGAATGGTCTGATCCGGGGAGATGGTAATGGGATCGAGGATCATCCCGCTTTCGGACTTCTTGACCCGATCGATTTCAGCCGCCTGATCCGTCGGAGACAACACCCGGTGCACGATGCCGATGCCGCCTTCCTGTGCCATGGCAATGGCCAGGCGCGCTTCGGTCACCGTGTCCATGGCGGCACTCACGATGGGAATGTTCAGCTGGATGTTGCGAGACAATCGGGTACGGGTGTCGACCTCAGTCGGGAGGACCTGCGATTTAGCCGGAACCAAGACGACATCGTCATAGGTCAACCCGAGCCGAATCTCCTTCTCTAACATCAGTCGCCACCCTCTCCCGGGCTTCTTGCCCGTTCCCGTTAGACCTTCGTGGTAGTATCCATCTGCCCCAGCTCTGCTGCGGCATCCGCTTCTTCCTGCAACCGCTCGCTGCCTTCCTCGGCCGGCATGAATTGCTGCACTCTAGTATTGCCGCTGTCGACCGCAAAGACACTGCCTCGCGGGTCGACGACAATGCCATACGGGAAGTTGAACTGCCCGTCCCCGCCGCCAAATCCACCCCACTGGGCGATGAAGTTGCCTTCGCGATCAAATTTCTCGAGGCGATGATTGCCGGTGTCGGTGACGTACACGTCGCCCTGCCCATCGACGGCAATGCCCCAGGGTGACCGCAATTGCCCGGCCTCCTGCGCCAACGGGCTGCTGGCGTGGCCGGCCTCGGAGCTGCCGCCCCATTTGGTCAGCAACTGCGGCAACACGTTGGTGCTCGTATCGAATTTCTGGACGCGGTGATTGCCCATATCCACGACGTAGACGGTGCCGTCTGCCTGATCGACGGCAATTCCACGCGGGAAGTAGAACTGGCCATCGCCATTTCCGAAGCTCCCCCACGACATGATGAACTCTCCGCTCATGTCGAATTTCTGCACGCGGAAATTGGCGCTATCAACAACGTAGATGTACCCACGCACCCGGTCGATGGCGATGCCCCACGGCGCATTGAACTGGCCTTCGCCGTTTCCTCGCGAACCGAACTTCATGAGGTAGCCGCCCAATTTGCCGTCGAATTTCTGCACGCGGTGATTGTTCGTATCGACCACGTAGACATCGCCTTTGGCGTCGCAGGCAATGCCGGTCGGATTGTGGAAGTTCGCATTGGCGGCGCCGAAATTTCCCCAGAGAATAATGAAATTCCCGTTACGATCGAACTTTTGAATACGGTTGTTTCCATTGTCGACGACAAAAATAGACCCTTGCTGATCGATGGCCAGTCCATACATCGGCGCCATGAATTCGCCGCCGTGCAACAAGGATGCGCCGCGACCCGGCTTACCCCATTTCGACACGCAGAGGTACCCGGACGTATTGACGAGAATGCTGGCGCTGGCCGGCGTCGAGATGTTGTTGCCGAGATCCTTAAACCAGACAATGACGGTTTTCTGTCCGTCCGCCGGAGAAAGAATAAAGGGGATCGTCGCGCCAAACTTAATGGCCGGCGGAACCTCAACCCAGCCAGGGGTTCCTGCCATTGGGGTCATCGGATTTTCAGAAATGTAATAGGCCGCAACCCCGGTATCGAGGTCTGTAGCGGAAATCGTCACCACGACTTCCGGCGAATTCGTCATGAATGCCCCATGATTGACCACGGCATAGGGCGTTTGGGGCGCCGTAATGTCGATCAGGACCGGCGTCGCCGACACTTCTTCCGACAATGTGCTTTCGGTACCGTCCTCATAGACCGCCGTCAGGGCATAGAAATACGCCTGGTCGTTGGTGAGGCCGCTGTGATTGTAAGGGCTGGTCACGCCCTCAATCTTCGTCCCGCCCTCCTGCGTCACATTCGGCGAGGTATGGAAGTAGAGGTTATAGGAAACCGCCTTCGGCACATCCAGCCAGCTCAAGAAGGTTTCCGTATCGCCCGGCTTGATGGCGAGATTCCCCGGAGCGGGATACTCGCTGACCAGCTGCGCCCGTTCGCGTTCTTCCTTTCCACGATTCAGTTCTTCATCGGTCGGCACATACTTAATGACGCGATGATTGCCGCTATCGACGACGTACACTGCGCCTTCCTTGTCGACCGCTACGCCGGAGGGAAAGTTGAGCTGCCCTTCGGTTTTGCCGCGATTTCCCCACGAGCACAGGAACGTACCGTTCCCATCAAACTTTTGGATGCGGTGGTTCCCCTGATCCACGACATACACATTTCCTAAGGCGTCACACGTCACTCCCCAGGGAGCCTTGAACTGCCCAGGACCGCTACCTTCGCGACCCCACTTGGTCAAAAAGCTGCCGCGCGTATCGAACTTCTGGATCCGGTTGTTCCCTTCATCCGCAACGTACGTATTTCCGACGAAATCGACGGCCACACCGCGGGGAAAGAAAAATGCACCGTCGAAGCTCCCGTCTCGCCCCCACTTCAACAACGGGGTGCCATCGCCTTTAAACTTTTGAATCCGCGCATTGTTGGTGTCCGTGACGTAGATGTTACCTTCCTGGTCGGTTGTCACGCCCCACGGCGCGTCGAATTTATTCATATCGGCCCCGCGCCAGGCAAACCCGAATTTCCCCCAGGTTTTCATCGGATTGCCGTCAACATCGAGACGTTGCACACGATTGTTGCCGGTGTCGGCGACATAGACCTGCCCGTCGCTATTCGTGGTCAGTCCGCGAGGGTAATAGTAGCTTCCCTCTGCGCTGCCCGCCTCTCCACCCCAGCGCCCGATAAACGTTCCGTCCTTATCGAATTTCTGGATGGAGTGGTTGTCCGTATCGGCCACGTAGATATTTCCGTCCTTATCCACCGCAATGCCAGTCGGAGAACTCAACTCACCGTCATCGACACCTTCTTGACCGATCACCTTGGCAATCAGATACGGCGCCGGAATCGCCATGACCTCTTGCGACTCAGGGCTTTCGCCTTTTTGAGTCACCACCGTGACGACATAGTGATAACAGGTGCCGTTCGCCAAATCGTCATGCATGAAGGGAGACTGAGCGCCTTCGATGCAGGTTCCTTTTTCCTTTGTCACACCGATGACGGTCTTAAAATCCTCTGCGCTGGCGATGGGGCGTGTAAGTTCGGAAAACTTGATCTGCACGCCTTTGGTGGTCATGAAATACAAGTTGTAATACATCGCATCCGGCACAGCATCCCAGGTAATCATCACCCGGCCATTTCCGGCTTTGGCAGCGACCCCGGTCGGCGCAGGAGGCAATTCATCCTCCTCGGCTACGGAGTCCCCGGCGCCCCACTCGCTCTGACTTCCTTCTACGGCAAGATACCGTCGGTCAAACCGAAACATTTCGTCGAGCAGCCAAGCCTTGATCATGGTGTTCCTCGTGATACGAGATTGGTGAAGATTGGCGGATGTTTCAATAACTTAGATCGGCGAGTCTAACAAAGCGAAAAGAAGGGAGTCAAGGCAAGAGCGGCATGTGCCAAGACCGTTTTCACGCACTGAACCAAGGCTCGCGGGCCGGTCATGCGGGCACTCCAGCACGAGGGTTTGGCAGTAGGCTTCCATACCCCCTAAGCTGGATGGACGCATTTCTTTCCAATATCATAGGCTCTGCACTCCAGACGGTCACACTAGGCGCACGTCATTAGAGCAAGGCGAACCAATCGGAGGTCTACCATGTGGTCATTACGGCTGATGCTCGCGACTCTCACCATGAGTCTCCCTCTCCAACTCGACGTCCATGCATTTGAGTCCGCGGCGGTCGATATGTGGGAATGCCCCGGCCCCGAAGGCACGGTGCTCTATACCAACAAAGAACGCCCCAATTGCCAACCGAAAGCCCTGCAGGCGCTCTCCGTCGTACCTTCGTTGCCGCATCTACCGCTCCCGCCTTCCATCGGCAATTTCCCCTCTCAGCAGTCCCCCGCAACCAATGACTTCGCGTACGACACCCCTATCGGAGCCTTACGAAACTTCTCGCAGATTCCCGATTCGGGACGCGACTGGTATGCGGCAAACGCCGGCAACGGGTCGGTGCAGACTGAAGTCTGCAGCATGTACGCGGAATGGCTTCATCTGAACCAAAACACCCGCGGGGGACACATCTTCGGAACAGATCCGTCTTACGGCGGCAACCCAACCGCCCAAAACTGGTATGCGCCAAGTTACTCCTTCTACGACAATGCCCGCTATCTGGCGCTCTCACGGATTTTCGGCGCAGGCTTCATTCCGATCGGCTGCCGGTAGCCTGCCTTTCGCAACAATGGAAAGGCCTTCGGGAGCCAGCCAGATCCGCTGGACCACCCGAAGGCCTTTCGCCTGTCAGCACTCAATCAATCGCGACTGAGTTGAACCACAGAGAGAGCGTTGTCAGGACTCTTCGGCCACCTCGGCAACCATCAAGTCATTCTGCGCTTCACTCTCCGGTGTCAAGGGAGAATCTTCCGGCACCGCCCCGCCGTAACCGTTCATCTCAATCCCCTCGAGCGACTCTGCTACTACTGCAGCGACGGCCTCTTCCGGCACTTCTGTCGCCTGGATAACAGTGTCCCCTCCCAAGGATTCGGACTCCTCGATAGGCAACATGGCCTGCTCCGACTCGCCTAATTCCTTAAACTCTCGGAGCGGGGGCAATTGCGAAAGATCCCGCAGACCAAAATGCTCTAAGAACGTCTTGGTCGTGCCATACATGATCGGCCGTCCGGGCTCTTCCTTACGACCCACGATGCGCACGAGCTTGCGCTCCAACAACGTCCGGATCACACCAGAGGTCTCAACACCACGAATTTGCTCGACCTCCGCACGGACAATTGGTTGCTTGTAGGCGATGATCGCAAGAGACTCCAAGGCGGAGCGAGACAGTTTCGAGGGAGCCTTCACCTTCTCCAGCCGCTTGAGCCATGGAGCAAACTCTGCTTTGGTCACGATGCGATAGCCTCCGGCGACCTCGGCCAGTTGAAGCCCTCGCCCCTCTTGCTCATAGTCATGCCCAAGGCTCACCAATGCCTGCTCCACCTCTTGTTTCGTCACAGCACCCAACAACGCCAACAATCGCGTCAGGGGAATGGGCTCAGCGGTCACAAACAAGAGGGCTTCCAGAATGCCCTTCAACGCCCGGACGTCTGACAAGGCAGGATCGGACGCCGGTGCGGACACTTCCGTCGGAACCGACAGCTCGGCCGGTGCGGACGCATCAAGCGCCGTGTCCATGCCCTGGTCGACAGTCGGTAGGGCCGACTCCGCAATCACTTCCGGCGCTTCGGCAGACTGCACGATGTCGTCCTCGGTGCTGAGACTTACGGGTTCTTCCATTCAGACTCCTCCACAAGGTCGCCTTCCGCCACCGCCGTAAACGCACGAGAAACCAGAATCGTTCCAAAGGTCTCTGTTTGAAACACGCGCACGACTTTAATGCGAATCAATTCCAGCAATGCCAGGAACGTGACGATCACGACCAACCGATGGCTCGACGCGTCGAACAGCGCCGTGAACGGCATGGAATCCTGCACTTCGAGCGCTTCGATAATAGCGCTCATGCGGGTACGGACGGTCAAATTATCCGGGATAATTTCGACCAAACGTTTTCCCGGATGGCGCGACAGCACCCCCTGGAGCGCATCGACTAGATCAAACAGTGAAATCTCATCGAGCAGGCTTTCATCTTTTGTCACTTCCACCAGAGGACCGGGCTCGCGACCAAACGTATCCCGCCAGAGACGCTCCTTATAATCCAATTGCGACGCTGCTTCTTTGAACTGCTTGTATTCGAGCAATCGCCGGACGAGTTCCTCACGAGGATCCGGTCCATCTTCTTCATCCACCGCAACTTCGTCCACCGGCAACAGCATGCGGGATTTAATGTGTAACAGCGTTGCCGCCATCACCAGGAATTCTCCCGCGACGGCAAGGTTTAACTCCTTCATCACCGACAAATAGTCCAAATACTGCTGAGCGATCAGCGCGATCGGAATATCGTAGATGTTGATTTCGTTCTTTTTGATGAGGTGCAAGAGGAGATCGAGCGGACCTTCGAACTTCTCGATCTTGACTTGGTAGGGCAGTTCAGGTTGGTCCATCAGGTACCAGTCGCTCCCTTGGACAAATTTTCAATCTTATACCAATTTATGGGGGAATGGGGCAAGGCCAAAACTATATATTGGGGGTTCTCCCCACTCACTTTGCCTTGAGGACGTAGATGAGCAGTCCAAGAGCGGCGACAAACAAGGCAACCGTGCCAACCTGAGAGAATGGAGCGGCCTCCGGACGGCCTGGCACGGCCGGCGTCACCCTGGTGGTTCTGGTGAGCACCGGGGTGCGCACGAACGTCGCCTGGGCCAGATCATCGGCTTCCTTAAACGACGCATCGGAAAAGTCGGTTTGGGCCTGAAACCGTGCCGAGGCAAACGTCACAGTACGGTCGAACCGAGCAAAAAGAAAAAACGCCTCCCGGTCAAACTGCGTCGATGAGAAATCGCACTTGGCCCGGCACTGGGCACCCGAGAACCCGGTCCCCATGTGAAACGCGGCGCGGGAAAAATTGGCATCCTGTTCAAAGACTACTTCCAAGAATTCGGTCAGACCGGGAAAGTCAGCGCCGCGAAAAATAGCCGGCCCGGTAAACATCGAGCGATGGTATCGGGCATGGGGGCCAAATCGGGTATCTGAAAACATGGCGCCCTGCGTGAACCGATCCTGGACAAAATAGCTTTCCTGTTCGAATTTGGCGTGTGATCCATCCACCAAGCCGAGAAATATTGTTCTCGACAGATCCACGGCACCGGAGAACCCGCTATGAATCAACACCACCGGTCCGGTGATCAGCAGAAACCCCTGCTTGAGCCGGTTGACGAGCCGCCCCTTGACCCGAGAATGCTGAATAACGAAGGGGCCTCGAATGACATGCACCTCCTCATCGTTCAGCCCTTCGAGGAGGCGACGATCCTCCAACGACAGGCCCTTCACCGCCGCGACCTTCTGTGCCGGCAACTCATCAAGAAGCAGGTCCCCCTGAATCACTACACCCGATAGATCGACGCCCTTCCCGGCTGCAAGCGCCTGCATCAGATCTTTCGCGGAAACGGCACGCGCTTCCCGTTCCGCCTCTGTGCAGGTTTTGCTCAAATGCAGAGTAAACACCGTGGCGGCAGTAGTTCCTTCCGTCTCAACCTTGCAATCCGCCTGGGCCAAAACCGGAAACAACCAGATCCCTAACACCACGCTCAGCACCCAGACAGAACGTCGGCACGACCGACTGCGGGCCTTCAACGATACATCGGTCTGACTACGCCCGAACCAGCCGGCAAGAAACTGTGCTCGCACTTTACACCATCCCACGCTTTGCTAGACTCACGCTCATATGGTCACCACCAATGCTCGCCGCTGCACGCACCCACCATTACGCCTGCTCTGGCCATGTATCCTCTGCTTTTCTTCGATGGTCACGAGCGTTCCCTGGGCATCCGCAGAGTCTGTGGTCGAAGTGCCGATGTTGGCTGCGATCCACGCCAACAACCTCGGCGTCTTCGAAGTACTCTTGCTACGCTGGGATCACCAACCGTCCCCTTCCCCAATTATGCTGCAGTGGCAAGGCGGCAATATCGAACAAGGACCGACGAATCTTGGCTCCATGATCACCGCCTTTCAATATGCCGTCGAGCATACGCCGACCATTGACCATACAGGCACCGTCAGTGTCGTCGGTATCGCGTATGCCGCAACCGGCACTGACGGACCAAGCGCTGGAGGCGTCATGACGGTGGGATTCGCCGCACTGCTCAAAGGGGATCGGATCCGGCGCGGCATTGCGCTCACGGGCACCATCTCGAAGGATGGCTCGATCGGTCCGGTAGGAGGCATTCCCGATAAAATCCGAGCCGCAGCCCGCGAGGGCTATCGCACCATCCTGATTCCTCAAGGCCAACACGACGATCCGCGTTGGAACCTCACCCGGCTGGCGTGGGAACTCAATGTTGAGGTCAAAGAAGTCAGCACGGTCGAGGAAGCCTACCATCTCATGACCGGAGGCACGCTCGAGTCACCCTAGGGACATGTGTCAGGCCCCGGTCACTGCCCGGATCCCAACCCATCGACAATCGCCCGATATTCCACATCCGTCAGCCGATGCATGCCGAGACTGAGCCGTCGGGACAGTTCTGACTGCTCTTCAATGGCGAGCACCTGCTGAAGCAGCGCCTGACATTCCGGCGCGTGAGCCTGCCACCGTCGCACCGGCGTCACTCGCACAAACCCATAGCGAGCCTCCGTCCTGACTTCGTCCTTGAGTAGATCGTCCAGCGCTTGGAATGGTTGGACCGGCGACATGATGGCGAATTCCGCACGGATGCCCTCCTTGAGGACATACACCAATCCGCGAGACTCCGGCGTCAGGAACTTATGCAGATTGTCGCGAATTAGGGCGGTGCAGAGCCCCCAGATTCCGGCTCCGAGCTGAAGCTCGGCACTGTCCGGAGAGCTTCGTTCGCGCAACGCCCCGGCGATAAATAGAAAGTGGCTCATGCAAGGTATCAGAAACAAGAAGGGTTGAGAGCAGCGACGCGCCGTGGCTCGGCCAGATCATCAACACCAACCGCGCAGCGATGGAGGACGTTAAGAACGGTCAGCCATCTGGTAGATTCCGCGAAGCCTTCACTGGCTGGGAGACGCCAGGCTCATCAGGTGTTGCCTGAGCCCAATCCGGCAAGCCACGACAGTCACCTACGCTAATTGTTCCGGTATTCGTCTGCGTCGTCGAGCAGATCTTCCGATTTTTCCAGATAGTCGACGTCGTCGTCGTCTTCACGATCGAGTCCGAGTTCTTCTTCCATCTCCTCTTCCTCGATCTCTTCCGACACGTCATCCAAGTCTTCCGCCATGTCCTCTTCATCGTCAAGGTCCAACTGCTGCGGTTCGGCTTCCACCTTAGCCGGCCGCGCCGCTTCCGGAGCAGTGGGCTTCACCGGTTTCGTGTCCGGAACCGCGACCGGAGATTCGATCCGGGTTTTCGCTTTTGGAGCTGCCGGCTTGGACTTGGGCTTTGGTTTTGCCGCAGGCTTTGCGGCTTTTGGCGCCGGCTTCACCTTGCCGGACCGCACGGGTTTCGCCGCAACCTTGGCCTTCACGCTTTTCTTCGCTGGCTTCTTGGACGCCTTGCCGGCAGCCACCTTCTTGGCTGGAGTTGTCTTTTTCGCCTTGGCAGGCTTCCGAGCCTTCGCAGCCTTCTTGGGCTTCACTGCTTTTTTTGCCACGGTTTTTTTCGGCCGTGTAGCTTTGGCAGCGGGGCGCTTTTTCTTCACGATCTTCTTTGCCATTCCACGTCCTCCTCTCAGGTCTTCAGCGTGGCACGTCGGTGGTAAAGCGGCCTCCATCTAGCATGAACAAGCGGGTTCTTGCAACCGTATGGGACGCAGGCTCCATCCTACTCGCCACCGGGCCAACCCATCACCACTTCGCCTGCGCCACCGCGTTGAATCCTTCCGCATCAGGGCTGTCTCTATGTATAATGGAAGGTGTACCCATTCACTGGAGCCACGACTCGATGAATTCGCACGTGACATTCCTTGGCCTGGTTACGGGCATGGTGCTGGCTTGGCCTTCGTTCGCAACCCCACCGGCAACCCAAGTGCTGATGGACAGCGGCTCACCCTACTACGTGCCGGCAGCCGCAACTGTCACCACGGGCGGCGCTATCCGTTGGGACAATCCGACCCCCACCCATCACACGGTCACCCATGACGGCTGTTTTGAGGAGAGCGGGCGGTGCGCCTTTGATTCCGGTGCGGTCGAGCCGGGCGGCACGTATACGATCCCCAGCCTCCCCCCCGGTCGATACCCTTATCAATGCCGCATCCACCCCATCATGCGCGGTATGATCATCGTGACAGACTCGCCGATGCTTCCCTCCCAAACCTAGACGGACACGATCGAGGTCCTTGCAGGTCGGCGTGAGCCTCGTGTAGGCTGCGGCTGCTCGTTTATACTGGACTGCCGTTTCCGATGAAAGCTGCCGCCGCCATTCAACAACCGCTCACGCTGAGCGGCGACGTCCTCAACCTCATCGCCTGGCGCATTCCCGACCTGGTCGCCTACCAGCATGCCTTTGACGAATGGTGGCTGGCGCCCCTGGACGACGATTTTCCACTCGTTCGTCTCAACCGGGTGGGGATCGAGATGCTCACGTCCATGAACGGGCATATCACCGTCGGCGCACTCCTGGAAAAATACGGCGACAAAATTTGCGGGCCCGACGGGCAACCTGGCGCCTGGCATCTGGAACGGTGGTCGATCCCCAATTATTCGCTCTGCTATTTCGGAACCGAACCGCCGGGAGGTCATCGACACAAGGCCAAATGGGACCTGCTGCTGCAACAGATCCGGGAAAGTTGGTCCGGGCAACAGGAGTTCGAAGGAGAGGAACATCTTGAGGCCTTCCACGTCCACGAACTGAAAGAGAGTGACCTCGAGGACGGCCATTTCGATCTCGTTGAAACCACCGTCTCCCACCTGTTCCGCGAACCCTGCGAGGCGCTGGGCGGGACGACTTACGGACGCCTGCTGATGCGGCAATTGCGCCGGCTGGGGTGGTTCAAACCAAAACCGAAAGTGATCGTGGAAATCGGCGGCGGCCTCGGCTACGTCGCCCGCGAATTGGGCCAGGAACTGCTGCCGTTCGAAAAGCAGGGTATCCAATACATCTCGCTCGATGTGACCCGTCCATTCCTGCAACTCCAAACGAAACGAGCCAAGTCCGGCGGGTGGACCGTCACCGGCACCCATGCCAACGGGGAATGTCTGCCGTTCAAAGATAACTCCGTCGACCTCATTCTCGACAATGAGAACATGGCGGATATGACACCCGTCAAACTCAGCCGCCAGGAGCTCACGGAAGGACGCGGGACAACGGCCCAGCATCAGGAGGCGCTTGATTGGATCAGGCGACTACGCGTACCACTCGACAGCGAACTGCCGGACGAAGTGATTTTCAATCTTGGACCCATGCGATTCGTGGCCGAGGTGTGGCGCGTGCTCAAACCCGGAGGGCGTGCATTCTTGACGGAATTCGGCATTGAGGAAGGCTGGCCCGCGGCAGTCAAACTTCCACATCACACCGAGTACGAAGTGCAATACAGCCACCTGCGGCAAGCCGTGCGCTGGCTGGGTTTTCAGGAGCGGTATCTGTCGCTGCCACAATTTCTGCAGATCAAACCGGACACGAAGGTCTTGTGCACCGGCGCGGCCTATACCATTCAGCGCTTTTGCCAGGGACTCGGACAACATTTTGCCGTGAGAGCGTACACCGAACCTGAGCTCACGAAGACGCTGGGCGACGTCCTCCCGAAACTCCAAGGCTGCCACTATCACGACATCGCCGATCCGGCATGGTTCGGCCTCATCGACTTCAAGGTCTTACTCCTGGAAAAACCAGGGGGAATCCCACAGCCCAATTTCACTGAACAAAAGGGCGGTTTCCGCTGGTATTCCCAACGGTAATTTCCACAGGGAGAGAGAGCCCTCTCCGCTTCGCCGGTCCCTCAGGAAAAAGAACGCGTTGAGTGAGCATCTCTCACGTAGGTGGCTAGGTGTGATCCTCGTCCAATCGAGTAGCCAGATCCAGCAAGACCCCTTCGCGAAGACCGAGATCGCTGACGAGAAGGCTCGGTATCCTCACCGTCTCCATCACCGTCCGTAGGATGATCGCGCCGGCAGCGATGACCTCCTCTCGATTCGCTTCCAATCCCGGCAAACCCACTCGTTCAGACTTCGTGCGGGCCAGTAGCGTCGATTCCAACTCCTCCACGACCGTCCGCGCAAGTCGATAATTGTGAATGCGAGCCGGTTCGTAGGTCGGTAACTGCTGTGCCATGGCAGCCAGGGACGTGATCGTTCCTGCGGTCCCGACAAAGGTGAGTCCGACCGGCAACGTCATCTCTCCCACTGCCGCCACCGTCTCGGCTCTCACCCACTCACGCGCCTGATGGATTTCCTCGCTGGTGGGAGGATCGTGGCGCAACAGGCGCTCGCACAGGCGAACCACGCCGATATCGACCGAGCGCATCATCGGTGTCTGACCTGGTCGGTCCAGAATAAATTCCGTACTCCCCCCACCAATGTCCAACGCCAACACATCGCTCACGCCGGCAGGCAGACCGGACCGAATCCCGAGGATGGTCCGTCGCGCTTCCTCTTCTCCGGAGAGAATCTGGATCTCAAGCCCTGTCTGCCGGTGAATGAGCCGCACGAACTCCTCGCGATTTCCGGCATCGCGCACCGCACTCGTGGCCACAGCGATCGATGCATCCACCTGGTACCCCTCCATGAGGGTGCACCATTCTTTCAGCGTCTCCGCAACTCGTGCCATGGCGTCGCCCCGCAGCATGCGATCCCGATCGACTCCCTGCCCCAGCCGCAGAATACGCCGGTCAGATCGCACCTCTCGCAACGTCCCTGAGGGCGCGAGTTCGGCAATGAGCAGACGACAGGTCAAAGTTCCGATATCGATGCCGGCTAGAATCCGAGGGGAGGACGTCTGGTGGGCATTCATCGGATGGTGCTCACTCTCCATCCACCGCGATGTCATTCATCTCCAGCAGCAGCTTCGTATGTTCATCCTGCAATGTCCGCACGTGTTGCATCATACGTGTAATCTCGCCGTCGGACAGGATGCGCTCAGCCACTTCTCCACGACCATGCAACTCAATAGTGCGCTCACCGATATCGGCGTGAAGATCGCTCAACTGTTGTTCCACCTTGCGCAGTTCCAGTCGGTAGCGAAGTAGTTCGCCTTCTTCCAATGCCCGTGTCGCGGCCTTCGCCGTGCCATGCCGTAAGGTCACCCATCCGGCGCGAAGATCGTGAGTCAATCGTTGCAGCAGTCCCATCGGTCCTCCACTATGCAGGTCGGCCGCATGTCAGCGGTCTAACTGACAGCCCCCAATGCAAGCTTGCTTTTCCAACGACGCAGCATGGCTGCTTTGAATGTCTGGTGTTGCGGCAGCGTCAACCCAGGATCCTGCTCCAGCAACGCAGACGCCTCCTGCCTGGCCAGCTCCAACAAGTGTGTGTCCCGTATCAAATTGGCCGCGCGAAACTCCGGCATGCCCCACTGGCGCAACCCCAGAAACTCACCCGGTCCACGGATACGAAGATCCTCTTCGGCGATGACAAACCCATCCTGCGAGTGAACGAGAGCGGCCAACCTCTGCTGCGCGTTGGAACGATCGGCCTCCGGGCTTCCGTCACGGTTAAGCCGCGGCCTCGCCTCTCGCGGAAGGTACGAGGCCATCAGGACGCACGCGGACTGATGTGCGCCTCGGCCAACTCGCCCCCGTAACTGATGCAATTGTGCCAACCCGAATCGCTCAGCATGCTCGATGACCATGACCGTGGCATTGGGTACGTCTACCCCAACCTCAATCACGGTCGTCGCCACCAGGATCTGGATGGCGCCGGCCTTGAAGGCCGCCATCGTCTGCTCCTTGTCAGTCGCCGACATTCTGCCATGCAGCAACCCCACCCGCGCCTGCGGGAAGACCTCGCGCTGCAGCTGTTCCGCGCCCTGCATCGCAGCTTTCACATCGACCTTCTCAGATTCCTCGACCAACGGATACACGATATACGCCTGGCGACCATCTCGGAGTTCGTCTCTCACGAGTTGCCAGGTCTTGTGGCGCTGCCCCTCCGTATACAGCATGGTGCGCACCGGCTTGCGACCAGGGGGCAGCATGTCGATCACCGACACATCCAAATCTCCATAGACCGTCATGGCTAATGTGCGTGGAATCGGCGTGGCCGTCATGACCAGCACATCCGGTCGATACCCCTTATCGAGCAATGTCTTACGCTGCAACACGCCAAACTTATGTTGCTCATCGACGACCACGAGCCCCAAGCTGGAAAATTTCACCCGCTCCTGAATCAACGCATGGGTACCAATCGCCACCTGCGCCTCACCCGATGCAAGCTGCTTCAACACGGCGCGGCGGGCCGGTGCTGTCCCCCTACTGGTTAACAGCACCGCGTTGAGGCCAACAGACTCCAGGAGCGGTTTGAGCGTCAGGTAATGCTGCTCTGCCAGAATTTCCGTGGGTACCATGAGCGCCGCCTGACAACCTGAGCCGCACGCCATCACCAACGCATGCAGGGCGACAACGGTCTTTCCCGACCCGACGTCTCCCTGCACCAACCGATTCATCGGCCTGGACGTCACCATATCCGACTGGATCTCCCGCCACACCCGCTCCTGCGCGGCAGTCAGCGTGAATGGCAACAGCCGGGCAAGCTCTCTCAAGGATTCCACCTGGGGGTTGAATCGGAACGCCTTGGGTTCTTCCTTCAACTCCCGCTGGCGAAGCGCCATCGCAGCCTGCAGGAGAAAGAGCTCTTCAAATGCCAGCCGGCGATGGGCGCCAGTCACACCATGATCGAGGGCCGCAAGGTCGGTGTTTGGTGACGGAAAATGCACCTGTTGTATCGCCTCACCGATCGGAAGCAATCGATGCCGCGCCCGCACCGATCGGGGCAGCACTTCCTCCAACTGAGCTCCGTGCTCAGCCAGGAGGCTGTGCAAGAGGATCCGCATCTGGCGAGACGTCCAGCCCTTCGTCTCATGATAGATGGGCACGATCCGCCCAACATGCAGCAACTCATCATCCGTCCCACTCAGCACTTCGAACTGCGCGGCCTCCAACCGCAGATCCATCCATCCCTGTCGACCGGCAACGACCCGGCCGGCAATCATTACCCGCACCCCCTCCCTCAAGACCTCTTCTAAATAGGGCTGGTTAAAAAACACGGTGTGTACCGTACCGGTTGCGTCCTGAACCGCCACGTCAAGTATCGACAGGCGACGCGACCGCGCACGGGTCATCTTCGCTCGAATGATCTTCCCGCACACGCAAGAGGTATCGCCGGGAACCAGTTTAGCCACCGGCGTGATGACCGAGCGATCGTCGTACCGCCAGGGTAACGTCCACAACGCTTCTTCGACCGTGATGATTCCCAATCGCTGTAACAAGAGGCTTCGCTTCGGACCAACCCCCTTCACAAACTGAATCGGCAGGTCCCACAGGTGCCTTGCCGAATCGGTACCCGAGGGAGCCGAAGGGAGCGGCTGCTTCTCGGAGACGCTTCTCAACGGCTGTGTCCGCAGTGGCCCGTCTTGCAGGCGGCGAAGGAGGGCAAGTGCTTGCGTCAAACGTTCCCGCTGCTCGGCTGGCGAGAGTTGCGCGTAGAAGTCTACAAACAGATTTCGTAACGAAAGTAGCTCGACTTCGATTGGTCGAGGATAGAGATGCTCGCCGAGTGCGCCGATCACCTGTTCCGAGACGAAACGGTCAAGGTTCTTGACGTTTGGAAGATGGGCATGGGCATCGCGACAGGCAAACTCGATGGGCCGAATCACACGATGCAGGAATGCTCGGAGGGGGTCGTGGACATCGGAAGAATCAGGACGTGGCATCCTGGGGCGTGATGGTATCACAGCCTTCTCGACTGCTCAACGATTGCCTCACCCCCCAAGCCGGTGGCCGATCACCGACGCACGACGGCTTTTCCGACTTTCCTTGGACCTCCCTCCGCTGAATGCTAGAGTGGTTTCGTGTAGGACTGATGGAAGGACACCTATGTATCGACGCAATATCAAGCATATTCTCGGGCCATTAGCTGTGCTGATCGCCATCTTCATTTTCTATCAGTCATGGCTCAAACCTCGATATTTCCACGACACTCCAGCCCTGCCGCCACAAATCGTGGCAGAAGATGGCGCAACGGCCCCCACGGCCCCGGTGGCACCACCACAAGTTGCACCACTGGGAGAGATCAAGCGATCCCGAACGATCGATCCTGTGAGCATTCCAGTCCCTCGACACTCCGATCTGCTCGGCGCGATTCATGAGGAACTGGAGAAATACAATATCAGCGCAGCAGAGGCAAAACTCGCAGAACTGCCCGCCTCGATCCTTACCGAGTCTGCCACCAAGCGCCATGTCGCAATTTTATGGAATAACCTGGGAATTCTGCAGGAAAAAACCGGCGGAACTGAAGTGTCCGTCAAAGCCTTCAAAAAGGCCGTCGCCCTCGATCCTCAAAACCCGGTGGCGCATCTCAATCTTGCCCACGCCTACTGGGGCCTGCGAGACCCGGCGCTTACCGAAGAGTTTCTACAGAAGGTCGTGGCCCTGACTCCCGAGGAGCCGTTCCCACATGTGGCACTCGCCGATCTCCTCCAGGAAAAGGATCGTCTTTCAGAGGCGGGGAAACATCTAGCCCAAGCCAAGGATCGACTGAAGAAAGACCCTGGATTGCAGTCGTACGTCAAAACAGTGACTGCAAAGGTCCACCGGACAGAAAAGGCGGAGGAGAAGTTTTCCACGCACAGGAGTGTCCACTTCACCGTCAAATATGATGGAACCGAGGATCCTGAAACGTGGACGGCCGTTCTCGATATTCTTGAGGAAGCGTACCGGGACATCGGCCAGAAGTTCAACTTCTTCCCATCAAGGCCAATCATAGTCGTGCTTCACACGAAGAACCAGTTTCAAGGTGCCACCGGAAGTCCGAATTGGGCAGATGGGCTGTTCGATCCCGTTCTCGGGCGCATTCAGATTCCCACCCAGGGTGCTGGAACAGATCGAGTCTGGCTCGCGAGAGTCCTTCGCCATGAATTCGTTCACGCATTGATTCAGGAAGAATTAGGAGCAACCGCTGGATCAATTCCCACTTGGCTGAACGAAGGATTAGCCATGCAGCTCGCCGGTGATCCATGGCAAGACATCACGAGTATGCCGCAAGGAGAACACCATCTGGTTCCATTAGCGGTGCTTGAGGGGAGTTGGGAAAATCTCCCGGCCGACAAAGTGAGCTTGGCCTACAACGAAGCCAACGGCGCCACCCATTACCTGATTGAACGATTCGGCATGCACAAGATTCAGGAGGTTCTCGCCCACCTCAAGGCCAGGCAAACGATTGCGGCAGCAATGCAGGACCGGTTGCTGCTTTCCTACGAGAGCTTCCAGCAGCAATGGGCAGAAAGCCTTGGGGCGACAGTGTCTCCGGCAAAATCGTAACGCTTAGCGAAGGACCGCCTTGAACGCAGTCGCCGCAGAACCGTCAAGGGAACGGCGGAATGGAATACTCTGCGGCTGAGTATCTGTGTCCGGCCGCCCGCTTGACTCCTCGATCTGATCCAGTTGTTCAAACGAATCCTCCCAGAGTAGTCTTCCTGAACGCTGATCGTACGTTCGCACGATCAGATCAAAAATGTGAGCGATGGGATTATTGGTCGGCTTCAGGAGTGAGGCACTGAGCGACACCCTCTCTGCTCGCCCTCGCCGCCTGCTGCCCGGAGCAAACTGATCCTGCCAAACGAGGCTTCCCGTGACAGGATTGACCGCTCGCAGGGAAAAGATCGTGTCAAAGGCCGCCGGAGAGCTGCCTGCGACCTGAAGGACGGAGGGGCGGATCGAGGTAATACTGGCCTTCACTTGCGAGACGCCTTCATCGTCGACTTTGAGCAAATTCAGTTGGCCCTCCCAGAGAAACCTCCCGCTTTCTGCATCATACACGCTCAACATGAATTTGGAATTCCCGCTTGGATCAACCCCGATTCCCCCGGCAAAGATACGTCCGTTCTTTGCTTCCGCCTCAACACCGCCTTCCTCTTTGACACTCACATCAAAAGAGTCATCAGTCAAAACGACACCGGTCAAGGCATCGTATGTCCTAACCATGATGACCGAAGCCCCGGCAGCCTGAAACCCAAAGCCTGCCGCCAGCACCTCGGCATGGGCGCGAGGAGTTGGATCAGCTGGTTCAATAACAGGAGCAGAACCCCGGACGTGGTGGATGGACATCTCTCCTGATGCAGCGATGGGAGAACCGAGCGCGAAGCAAGCAGCAACCGCAGAGGCAAGCAGGATGCATAACCGTCGTTTGGAAACTCTATGGTGAGAGGGACGCGGTACCGCGGAACGTTCTAGGTCCACAAACGAACTTACCGTCCTTCCCCACAGTGTTTGCAAGATCACTTGTGCCTCCCTGATGAGAGGCGAATTTTCTCCCAGTGACACAACCTTGGTAAATCACCCGGCGGGTCTAGCTGGCCCCTCGAACGGTGGGAACAGACTTATTGGATACCTGATTGGAGCAAACCAGATCGGTCGCGAGAAGGAATTCCGTTGCGCCAAACTCCCCTGGCTCGAGTGAGCAGATGGCAAAAATCTGCCCCCATCCTCCAATAGCGTCACTCCATAGCCATTAGAGAACCCACGCTTCGTCGGTTCGTCGATCGGAAGCCCTCTCCAGTCAACACGTCGGTAGCAACAGATTGTCTTGGGACATCGAACGCAAGACGGTAGCTTGCGGCAGGCGAAGGCTAGGATTATAGTGCGATCATGAACAATGAACCGCGTTCTGTAATCGTCTTATTCGTCTTATTGACCGCACTAGAGATCATTCTCTTTCTGTTGCAGTCTCCTGCTTCAGTGGCAACCATCCGTGATGGGGTCCTCTTAGGATTTTTGTTCGGGGTCCCGGCCCTGCTGATAGGCGGACTCATCATAGTCCGAAAACATTGGATCGTAATGGCAGCCGTGATGTACAGCACGATTGCTTTGGCCCTGGATTTGGCCACCATTGTTCAAGAAGTCAGTCAGACCGCCCCTCGCACAACGATCGTCCTTCTCACGGCAGGAAGTAGTCTTTTGAATTTCCTCATCATGGTCTTCGGCGGGCGTTACGCACTGACCTTTCAACCGAACGAACAGCCTCCAAGAGCCCCCCATCCCAATCTTCACTTCCCTTCTTCGCCCTCATAGGCCTGATTTTCACAAATCCCGCCTCTCTCAGCCACTCAACCGTCTCACGACGCGAATAGGTATTGCCTCGCTCTGTAAACAACAACATACTCACGGCAAAAAGACTGACCTCTTGTGGATATAACCCCTGAGGATCCTGAAGAAATGCATCCTGGATGATAAGGCGGCCACCGGGGACGAGGGCCGCATGCACTCGCCTGAACAATGCTCGGTTTTCTTCTGCGGAATAGATATGCAGCACGTTGGAATACCAGACGACATCGTACTGCCCCGGCAACACATCTTTCATAAAATTGAGCGCCAGGTACGACAGTCGTTTTCTTGCGTTCAGCCTCTTCGCGATCCTCCTGGCCACCGCCAGCGCTGCCGCACGATCACAGACAGTCGCCGTGAGATATGGATTCCTGGCGAGAAAGGCCATGGCATAGGTACCAGGCCCTCCCCCGAGATCCAACAACGTCCTGGCCTTGTGTAAATCGATCTGTGCGGCGATCCTTGAGGCCACGTCGAAGGAGCGATCGTGCATGGCCCAGGTGAATCGGCGTCGGGAAGCCGGAGTATCAGGCTCATCCCCATCCAGTGGACGGCCGCTACGTACAGTCTGAGTCAGATGGGACCAATCCTCCCAATGGCTTGTGAGCAGCTCAAGATAGGCCCCCCGATACTGAGGATGGGCCGCGTTTAATACTGTTGCCCCAAACGAAGTCGCGCGATAGGCTCCGCCACGTTTTTCCAGGAGTCCGCCGGCCGCGAGATTTCGACACAGAATCTCCAATCCGCGAGTGCTCACGCTGAGGGCCAAAGCCAGTTTGGGGATAGACCACGTCTTCCGGCCCATGACGGTGAAGAGTTTGAGCTCGAGGGCCGTCAGGATGACTCGTGGGAAGCGGTACGCGCCAAGTGCGGCACGAAACGCTTCAAGACTGGTAATGGGGGAAATGCTCACAGATAGCCTGACCGCTTCGGCTCGCACTAATGCGATGACTTAAACAGCGTCTGGCACCAACGTACAGTGGCAAGAACCTCATCAAATCGCTGAAAATCGAGCAGCTTGAGGAAAGTAATCGCAACGTATTCGTCATTCATCTCTGTCTGCTCTGCGAATCCTGCCTTGAGAAGAGCCGGACGCTTCTTGGATACCGCCGGACCCAAAAAATACTTGGCCTGCTTCGCGACTTCATCGGTGCCAAGATCTTCGGTCGTGCCATCACACATCAAACTTTTGACGTCATCCATGGCGATCCCGTGCTGGCAGAGGAATTGGCCGTTTGCTTTTACCTCCACTAGCCACCCGTCGTCCCCCAAATCCAGGGCCAGTGCACCGCCAGATTCCAACTCGTAAAATTGGGGAATGGTCTCACGCAGTCTAGCCCGAATGTCCTCCCAACCTTTGCTTGACGAAGCATTCATGCCTGTGACCGCCTCGGTTGAGAGATGGGGCCTTCGGATTTCAGGCGGGCACGAAGACACTCCAGTCGAGTCACGTTCTCGCCCAACTTAGGCAGGTTGTATTTACGATCCATCCGTACGACGTGCTCCATTAACTCAGCAGCAATCTCTAGTTGCCCCAGATCCTCATAACATTGAACCAGCACATACCGTGCGCCACCCACCCGTAATTCATCGTGGCTGCGCTCCGCGATCGATTGGCTAGTTTGGCAGCAGGCGATGGCATCTTCGTAGCGCTTCTGAATGGCGAACGTTCGCCCCATCATTCGCCAGGCATCCGCCACACCACCCTGATTGCTCAAACGCCGCATGAGCACCAACGACTGTTCGTAGAAGCGCAATGCCTCTTCACACTGCCCGGTTTCTCGTGCGACCAGGCCGAGGTCGGAAAACAACACGGCCTTGCCCAGTTCATCATGCACTCGAGTCATAATGTCGAGAGCCTCGAGGTAGTAGGCTCGTGCTCGATCCCACTCTCCAGCGTCTGCACGCAGATTCCCCAAATTGGCCAGAGTCGTTCCGATACCCTTCTCGTCGCCTAATACTTTTTGTAACTCAAGTACTTCCTGGTAATAACTCTGTGCTGACTCCCGACGCCCACTGACGGCGCAAATATTGCCCAGGTTGCCCAACGTGGCGCTCAACGCACGATGGTCGCCGGTCAAACGGTCGCACTCCAAGGCTTTGGCATAACAGGCATAGGCATCCGTGTAATGCCCACGGGCAAAGTGTTCGTTCCCTTGACGGTTTAGCTCTTCTGAGAGCCCGTTGCGGAGAGGCATCGGTCTTTATCCCTGGAGAACCTGCTCCACTGCCTGCTTGGCTCCGAATATGATGCTGGCTCCATCGCCCACGAGAATCGAGTCAAAATTATATTTTAACAAGCGCCGGAGCCCCTCTTTAGCCGCCTGCGGGTCTTTGTATTTCTCGGAAGGCAGGAGACTCAGTGCGCCCGGTGGCTTACCAATCAGCGCGTCACCGACAATCAATACCCCTTTTCCCTGCTGAATAAATAGGGCTGACTCACCTGGGGATTTTTGATCTTTGAGCTGTACGACCCAAATCCCTCCTGGTAGCAACTCACCATCTTTAAACGTCTTGGACGGCTTGATGTCCATCTGAGCCAGATCAGCTTCAGGTACCTGTACCTGACAGCGGAATTCAGCCTGATAGGTAGCAGCCTCGCGCAGGTGATCCCGATTCGTAACGATAATATAGTCCACGCCTCCTTGCCGCCGAATCAGCGTACTCGCCTCGGCCGTCAGAAGCGGCGGATCGATCAATACGCGATGCTCGCCCACGTTGAGAAACAACCCGTTGAAATCAATCTGCTTCTCCTCGGAAAACCACGACCATTGCCAAATCCCTGGCAGAACCTGTTTCACTTGTGCGTCCTTCCCCCCGGCAAACTACAAAGCGACCATCGCATCTTGCAAAGTCTTCGTAACTTTCGCGCATATGCCGGCTTCAACCGGGAGATCGATAATATCGTCTTCCGACACAGTGATAAACTTCCGATTTGAACCTTTGGTCAAAGAAATAAGGAACATACTGTTCGTCGGCTTTGTCGGAATCACCACAGCCACGGAGGGATCAAGCCCCTTCACGACTTCAAGAAACTTCTGCTTGCCTTCACCCCATTCATCCATAAATCCTGCTCCCCACTACATCGCCCCTGCGCCCCCCATAGGGGCGGAAGCTAATAATTTTTCAACTTCTTGAATAATGACGTCGGCACCGGCCAGTTCCATATTCCCGACACGTTGCCATCTGATTACTCCTCGCTGGTCAATCACATACACGTTAGGGATAAACTTGCCGCCGCCATAAAGCTTATCGGTGGTCTTACTTGGATCAAGGAGGTAGGGATACGTCACCTTCACAGGGAACGCGCTCAAAAATTCACCCACGTCTCGCTTCGAGTTTCCCGATGAATTGATGCCGACGACCGCGATATTTTTCTCAGCCATCGCCTCATACACCTTCTGCAAATTCGTACCTTGCATCATGCAGGGGTCACAGATATGAAACAGGCCCAAGACCACGACCCTCCCGCGCAATTGCTCAAGCGAGACGACATCGCCAGTGATAGACGTGAGCGTAAATGCCGGGGCAGGCTCCCCAACTTTGAAAAACCCGGCAGCGAATGCTACATGGTAGGCCCACAACGGAACCAGTGCCATCGTGAGGGCAATCAGAACGCGTTTCATCAGGGCCTCCTTCCTCGCAGAAATACAAAGTATCCAACTAGGCGATACTGCCCAATTCCAAGCGGCACTAGGCACTACCCAGCATGCTAGGCATCCTAGCATGCGATTTTTTTCTGGAGCAACCATTACGGAAGGAAGAACCGAAGACCTGTTGACACAGAATAGGAAGAGGGTTATCGGCGCCGTGCCATCAACCGGAGCTCTGAAGCCACCGTACAATCACTTCTCGCATGCGAACGAAAAGGACCCACTTGGCGACGAGTCGCTGAATTGGCTTGAGACAGTGGGAGAGGATACTCAATTGATGTTGGTAGCGAAACCAGGGCAAAGAGCGATTTACCACGTCGGTCTCGGCCCGACACAACTCTACACCAAGCTTCCAGCGCTCCCACCGAGAATCTTTGACCATCATATACAGAGCTTCTGCGCAGCTCTCATCAATGCCCTGCTCTGGACTCTTCAGCAACTGCTTGGGCATGGTCTGCATCAAGGCGGGTATATCCCTGTCTGCCTCGATCTCTTGAGCCACCAGACGTGGCAACGCGGTATCGAATAAGGTCTGCGCCAAACTTAAACCGAGTAATACTGCCCGTCGACACCTCCACTCCCTTGCCTGAAACAATACCCGGCTCCAGTCCAATGCCGGCCGGCGCCTCACAAGTTCGGCGACGTCGCAAATCCACTTCAACTGCTCCCAAGCATGTTTGGTCCCATGCACGCACAGCAGGATCAACAAGTCTTCAGGAGCCAGTCCCATCACCGATTTTGTTGGCAAATGTACCGGCTTCAGTCTTCCCCGGAACTCTCCTCGGTCAAGCCGGAACCCAAAGTGTTGACGAGCCATCACCCACTGCAGATCGACGGCGACAATACCGTTTCTCTTCTGAAAAAAATGATAGGGCTCTTCAGACTCCTCTCCCTTCCCGGTATCGCGGCTGGTCAGCTGGTAGCCTTGAGACCACAGAACTTTTCTCGCCTGAGGAATCGCCTCCTGCTCCACGATCAAATCAATGTCTGCACACTCACGCAGGCTGATATCGCCATAGGCTATCTGCGCAAGTGTCACCCCCTTGAAGGGAATCGCTCGTATGCCTTTGGCAGCTAACGCATCGACGAGTGACACGAGTTCTCTTGCTAGGAGCGTGTTCAGAAGCACGTTCGCCTGATTGCGCCGACGAAAGGCCTCATGAATTGTTGAGGGTACCGCCTTAGGACAGATCGTGACCAAATTGCGATACACCAGCGAGGCTACCCCATGCACCCGTGAAAGCTGCCAAATGATGTCCCAATTGATGCCATCAGAAACCAGGTCCCCCACTTCAACGCGGGCGAACTCACTCATCGTCGTTCGTGCACAGAGGACGAGCAAACGCCCCTCCGCATGCATCCGAGATAAGGCTGTCGACGACTCGCCTCCCTTACGGCCACCAACCCCCATCCGTAGCGATCTCCGACTGACGGATGCAGACCCCGACTGCTGTCCCATTTCAGCTTGGCCTCTTCGTTGAATGTTTGTCTAGGAGGGGCGTCACCAGCCAGGGCAAGTCCATGACGTCACGACCGAAGTGAAGCCGGTAGCAGTCAGTTTGCTGTACAAGCCGTGCCAATGCTTTGAATTCCTGCCGCGCGATCTCTGGCTCATAGACAAGGAGTGAATGCGGAAGAATCATCTCCAAAGCTAATGGTTTCGGTAGGGGTTCAAGGCAGCTGTGGGGAGCATCTATAACGGAAGGAAACAGAATAATTCTGGGAGGACAGGGCTGCCCGAGCGGACCGGGATACAGATCCTCCGCGTAGAAGTAACTTTTGGGAATTCCTGGATGGATCACCGCAGAGGGTGCATCACGCAATTCAGGGAAAAACGAGATGGTTTGATTGGTTACGTTAATTTTTAGCGGATAGGGAAGTAGTTCCACGCCGGTGTCGGTTACCCGAAAGAAGGGATGATCATCGGAGAGGTAGCGATATCCAGATCGCAGCAACGAGAGGAAGGAAGTCGTTTTCCCCCGCCCACTAAATCCGGGAATCAGCACTCCGTTCCCATTGTATTCGAGAGCCGTCGCATGGAAGGTAAAGACCCCCCTTCGTTTCAATAGTTCAGTCATGGCGAAATGCACGAAACTATTCCGGATATCCGGCGCCATAATCTCAGGACGCACGAGATACCCCTGCACAGAGAGAGCGCGGCCATCGATCACCACGAGACCCTCGTCATGAAAGTCAGCAATCAACGCACCGCGATCTGAATAGACATCGCATAACCAGGTGGTTTGACTCCCTGTACCGATAACGAGGCCGGACCCGCTGTGCAGCAACTGTGCTTCCGGGGAGATCCGTACAGGAATGTCGCTTCGTCGATGAACTGCATCGAACTGCATCAGCATGCGCTGAGTCGTGAGCGTCTCGCATTTGAAATACCGGAGGAACGACTCCACTGAATGCGCCAACTCAGGTGAGTTCGTCGTGAATGTCATCTTCGTGTCATGAATAGACAGCGGAATCTCATTCATTGTCGACATCGCACACATTGATCTCGCTCCTTATCAAACGTTCATCTCGCCCAGTGCTCCTTCAGTCGTAGCGGGAACTGTCTGCAATTGCAGGCCAGTCCCCGCCACGCACAAAACGCCTGACTTATTACGCAGGCTGTTGTCCGACTACGCGCGATAATTGAATCGCCGTTACGTCGCGCAACAACTCGTGTTTCACAAGTTGCGGCTGCACGTACGTCACTTTCTTCTGTTGCTCCATCCGACTCACCTCCTTTCAGTATGAAGTAATCCCTCTTGGCAAAGCTGGTTAATCAGATCCAGGCCGTCCGACTGAGCCCGATCAGGCATCACATCAAAATGTTGAGAAATGGAAGAAAGTACCTGCGCTAACGAATGACTGCCAGTACATTGTTCCCACACATACGAACCGACAGCATTCAACGTGTAGTAGCGGCCTGTGCTCAGATTGAGCAACACACACTCCCCATCAAGAACCGCCCCGTGCACATCTTCGTGATGCACAGGAAACAAGCGGGATAGATCGGCTTGATCCTCAACACAGATAGGTACCTCAACAGACATAGTGCACCTCCAGTATCTGCGGGTTCGGCAGAACGCACGTCGTGACAATGCAGGTGGTTCTCTTCCGAACCGGTTCGAGCGAGATGTTGATTCTCAAGAAAGGGCTCGCTAAATGCCTCTTCACGACTGCAAAGATATCTGGCCATTCACGACTTCTCTATTACCAGTGAGGATGGCTGGCTGGCACTTTAGAGGGGGACACATCCTGCACCGCGAGTAGCGTGAGTCCAGAAGGCACCAGGCTCACCTTGGCTGGCAGCGCGAGCCTCGCAACACACAACGCAACGGATGACAACCAGATGCTGTCGGAGAGAGGACTGAAACCAACCAGACTATAAGTCCTGGTCGATCTCCGGGGAAACCGAGCGGGGAAACGTGAGAGTTACCGTGAAGGCTTTCCAGTAAGGGGATGGTTCGAGAAAATCACGATTATTGAGTGTCAGCCACGCATGTCCTTCGAGGTGGTGATCAAGCTTCATCACGCCACAATGAAATTGAACGGGAATTCCTGCGCGACAAGCGTAGAAGAAGAGGGTAAGAGCACGCGGGAAACAGTTCCCTTTGGGATGATAAGGAAACATCCCAAGCCACCGATCAAGGTAGTAGGCCACATCCTCGATGGATGTCTCGCTACCGCATACCGGCACTGGTTTGCAGGCCAGCCAATGGAGCAACCGTTTCAGACTAACCAAGCGCAAGGCTAGTCGAACTCCACACATGACCAATCCGATGCCGAAGATCAGTCGATATTTTCTGAACAACAGCATGCCTCAGTCTAACAAGGCATAGAAGGAAGTCCAGACGATCTTCTGAAACACCCAGGAATGCGGTCAGCGCGACGTTTCAAACAGCCCGAGTTGAAGTTCCTCGGCCCTGGTAAAAGAAATGGGATAGCGCTCAGTAAAACAGGCATCGCAATACTGCCCGGGGATACCTGGGGCAGCGCTCACCATGCCGTCGAGGCTCAGATAGGCGAGACTGTCAGCAGTGATGTACTTGCGGATCTCTTCCCTCGTATGACTGGAGGCGATCAGTTCTTTCTTGGTCGGGGTGTCAATGCCATAGAAGCAGGGAGACACGATCGGCGGTGAGCTGATACGCATATGCACTTCTTTGGCACCGGCATGGCGCAGCATTTTGACGATTTTTCGACTCGTCGTCCCACGAACTAATGAGTCATCGACCACGACGACTCGCTTGCCTCGGAGCACCTCGGGAACCGCGTTCAGCTTGACCTTGACCCCGAAGTGACGGATCGACTGCTCCGGCTCGATAAACGTACGCCCGACATAATGATTTCGAATGAGTCCGGTTTCGAAGGGAAGACCTGACCCTTCGGAATACCCCAGCGCGGCAGGCACTCCCGAATCCGGAACCGGAATCACGATGTCTGCCGATACCCCAGACTCCTGTGCGAGCTGCCGCCCAAAAGCCTTACGAATCGAGTACACGGCCCCCCCACCAAAAATGCGACTATCAGGACGGGAAAAATACACAAACTCGAATACGCACATGGCCGGCTTGGTCGGAGCAAAAGGCTTATAACTCGTCACGCCCCGATGATCCAGCACGACCAACTCGCCAGGCTCTATCTCTCGCACGTATTCGGCATCAAGCAAATCAAATGCACAACTCTCGGAGGCCACGATCCAGGAATCGCGAAAACGTCCCAAGCAGAGCGGCCGAAACCCATGGGGATCCCGGGCTGCGACAATTCCCTGATCCGTCATGATGACCACGGAGAATGCGCCGCGGACTTGCGTGAGCGAATCGATCACCCGGTCAAGAAGCGTGTCCGCCCGCGAATGAGCAATCAGATGAATGATGACCTCGGTGTCTGATGTCGATTGGAAGATTGCACCATAGGCTTCCAGCTCACTGCGGAGCATGGTGGCATTGATGAGATTGCCGTTGTGTGCCACCGCAAGATTCCCGAAGGCGAAGTTGACGCTCAGGGGCTGGACATTTTTCAACCCTGCGCCACCCGCCGTCGAATAGCGGTTGTGCCCAATGGCCATCGTGCCGGGCAACCGTGACAACGCCTGTTGCGAAAAGATATCGGCGACAAGCCCTTGGCCTTTTTCAATGTGAAACTGTTCGCCATCGTTCGACACGATGCCGGACGCTTCCTGCCCCCGATGCTGAAGCGCATAGAGGCCAAGATAGGCGAGGTTCGCGGCTTCCTTATGACCGTAGATGCCGAAGACGGCGCATTCCTCGTGAAGCTTGTCTGAAGCAAACATCGGTAACTCTTTGGCCATGACGCGGTATCCTAGTCCTGACCTAACGCGCGAGGGATAGCTGACGCCCAACGATCATGCAGGTCGTTCAGAGAAAGGTCGATGGTGCAGCCCTCTGTGCGTTGATCACCCTCCACACGGAGCACAAATCGACTGCCGCCCACGGTGCCGATTCTGGCGGCAGGCACACCGGCATCCCAGATCTGATTCAAGACCGTTTCAGCCTGTTCCGGTTTGACCGACAGCACTATGCGAGACTGACTTTCTCCAAAGAGCACGGCATCGCGGCGCAAACCATCAACTGACAATTGTACCATAGCCCCCAAATTCCCATTCGGACCTGACATACAACATTCGGCCAGGGCGACGGCGAGTCCTCCATCAGAGCAATCGTGAGCTGACTGCAGCAACCCTGCGCGGATCAGGCGAATCGTACAAGCCTGCACCGCCTGCTCCTCCTGAAGATTGAGCAGGGGCGGCGATCCCTGTTCGCGATGGTGCATTACTTTGAGATATTCCGTCCCACCCAAATCTTCACGCGTCCGTCCCAGCAAAAGGATCACGTCATCGGAAGTTTTGAACCACTGCGTCACCGTGCGTTCAGCCTCTTCGATCAAACCCACCATGCCGATCATCGGGGTGGGATAAATCGACAGCTCGTTGGTCTCATTGTACAGGCTCACGTTTCCACTGACGATGGGCACACCAAACGCCTCGCAGGCATCCTTAAGACCTTCAATGGCCAGCACCAACTGCCACATGACTTCCGGCCGCTGAGGATTACCAAAATTCAGGCAATCCGTGACACCGATCGGTTCCGCTCCCGAACAGGCCAGATTGCGCGCACACTCTGCGATGGCGATCTTGGCGCCTTCATACGGATTCAGCAGGCAGTATCGACCGTTGCAGTCGACCGATAGCGCCAACGCTTTGTTCGTGCCCTTCACTCGTAAGACCGCTGCATCCGATCCTGGACGCACCATGGTGTTGGTACGCACCATGTGATCGTATTGCTCGTACACCCAGCGCTTGCTGGCAATGCTGGGCGAGGCCAAGAGGGCGAGCAATGCTGCGTTGGCATCCTTCACGTCAGGTAGTGCGTCATAATTCAGCGCCTGCAACATATCCTGATACGCTGGTGGCGCGCTGGGCCGGTCGTATCGTGGAGCGTCATCGGCCAGAGCCTTAGCTGGAATCTCCGCCACCACTTGCCCATTCTCTTTCAGCACAACCTTGCCCGTATCGGTCACACGGCCGATCACGGCGACGTCCAAGTCCCACTTACGACAAACCGTGATGACCTCCTCCTCACGACCAGCCTTGGCCACCATCAGCATGCGCTCTTGCGATTCCGACAGCATGATCTCGTATGGAGTCATGCCCGGCTCACGGCGCGGCACGTGCGCCAACTCCAATTCAACGCCGGTCCCCTCTCGGGAAGCCATTTCACAAGCGGAACTCGTCAAACCCGCAGCGCCCATGTCCTGAATCCCGACCAGACAATCACCGGCCATGAGTTCCAGGCACGCCTCCAACAACAGCTTCTCCGTGAAGGGATCGCCGACTTGCACGGTCGGTCGCTTCTGTGCAGCCGCATCATCGAACGAGTCCGAGGCCATGGTCGCGCCGTGAATCCCATCCCGTCCGGTCTTCGATCCGAAGTAGATCACCGGATTGCCCACGCCGGCCGCCTTTCCGAGAAAAATCTTGTCCTTCTTCGCGATGCCCAGGCAAAACACGTTCACCAACGGATTCAGTGCATAAATGTCGTTGAAGACGATCTCGCCTCCCACCGTTGGCACTCCCATGCAATTCCCGTAGCCCGCAATGCCCGCCACGACCCCCTTCAGGAGATGGCGCGTGTTTGGAGTATCCAACGCCCCAAATCTCAGAGAATTTAACAGCGCGATGGGCCGGGCCCCCATCGTAAAGATGTCGCGCAGAATCCCTCCGACCCCGGTCGCCGCTCCCTGATAGGGCTCGATGAAGGACGGATGGTTGTGCGACTCCATCTTGAACACCGCACAGAGGCCGTCACCAATATCGACCGCGCCAGCATTTTCCCCCGGTCCCTGCACAACTCGCGGCCCGGTCGTCGGGAGTTTCTTCAGATGGATGCGCGAGCTCTTGTAGGAACAGTGCTCGCTCCACATTGCGGAGAACATACCCAGCTCGGTCCAGTTGGGTTCACGTCCGAGAATGCTGAGAATTTTTTTGTATTCCTCCTCGCTCAGCTTATGCTGCTCGAGGATGGCCGGCGTCACAACAAAGGCTTTCATACGTTACACATGCTCAAGGATAGAGGGTTACGGCGAGTCCGGGGTCACGGCACATCCGCAGGCCTATCAGGCCCGAACCAGCCTGCTCTGTAACTCGGACTTGCCGAACGCACTCAACATGGACAGGAAAATCAACCGTCCGTCTTCGTTGCCCAGGATCGTTTCTGCGTTTCGCTCCGGATGAGGCATCATTCCCAGCACATTTCCATCGGCATTCATGATACCGGCAATGTTATCCAACGAGCCGTTCGGATTTGCCGCGGACGTCACCTTCCCGTCTTCAGTACAATAATGGAACAGCACCTGCGCATTGGCTTTGAGGCCCCCGAGCGAAACCGGATCGGTATAGTAGTTGCCGTCGGCATGAGCGATTGGGAGCTTCAACACCTGACCGGATTCACACCGGTGAGTGAACCGGGTCGCGGCATTTTCCACTTTCACATATACATCCTTGCAGATGAAATTCAGGGACGTGTTGCGCAGCATCACACCGGGTAACAAACCGGCCTCGAGGAGAATTTGAAAACCGTTGCAGATGCCGATCACCAGGCCGCCCTTGTTGGCAAATGCCTTGACGGCTCCCATCACCGGAGAAAATCGCGCAATCGCACCTGTTCGCAGATAGTCTCCGTACGAAAACCCGCCCGGCAACACGATCGCATCAAGCCCTGACAACAGCGTTTCCTTGTGCCAGACCATCTCCACAGACTGGCCCAAAACATCTTTAAAGATGTACGCGCAATCGTGATCACAATTGCTGCCGGGAAATACCACGACGCCGATGTTCATCCCACCTACCTCACCAATTCTTGCACCGAGGCCACGAACCGCGTTCGCACCGCGCCTCTCGCACGCATAGCCTCCGTAGCCATCCGCCGCGCGAGCGGCAGCCCACGCTTTCCATCCGGAAATGTCACTGGAGCTCGTATCGATAGTCCTCGATGACCGTATTCGCAAGCAACTGCTCGCACATCTGCTTCACTTGCGCGTCGGCCTTGGCGCGGTCCGGCTCATTCAGGTCCACTTCCATGTACTTGCCTACCCGCACATTTGCGGCATGCGTGAATCCGAGCGAGTCCAACGCGTGTTCAATGGCCTTCCCCTGCGGATCCAAGATTCCCTGCTTCAACGTCACATGAATTTTGGCTTTCATTGTATCTTTCCCGCCTGCTGCAGTGCCTTCATACTGCTCTTCACGTATCTGCGTATCCAGAAAATGACGCCCACTGTCCCGAGCCCCGCCAGCGACAGCAGAATGAACGCCCAACGCCAGGGCGACTCCTCGAGATGGTAGGCCATCATCGCAACCGTGGCGGCCCAAACCAAAATCGCCAGCACTAAGCCGTAATTCAGGAAGAGCTGCAGGAACCGGCTCATCCACACACCCGCTTCAACACCTCCTGATAGGCCTCTTCGATCTTTCCCAAGTCCTTGCGGAACCGGTCCTTATCCATCGATTCCTTCGTAGTCTGATCCCAGAACCGGCAGGTGTCGGGAGACACTTCGTCGGCCAGAATCAGGCGATTGTGAAACACGCCGAACTCCAGCTTAAAATCAACCAAGAGCATTCGCCGTTCTTTGAAAAACGGCAGCAACACCGCGTTGATCTTGTGGCCCAACTCCCGCATCTCCCGCAGCACCGCCGGAGTGGCCACATTCAGCAGGCGCAGATGATCGTCGTTCACCAACGGATCTCCCAACGCATCATCCTTGTAATAAAATTCGATGATGGCCGGCTCGATCGCCGCGCCGTCCTTCAGCCCCAGCCGCTTGGCCAAACTGCCCGCGACCACATTCCGAACCACGACCTCAACGGGTACGATCGTGACTTTCTTGGTGAGCATCTCGCGATCGCTGACACGTTCGATGAAATGGGTCGCGATGCCATGCTGTTCGAGGAGTCGGAACACGCGCTCCGACACCTTGTTGTTGACCACGCCCTTCTCGACGATGGTCCCGCGTTTCTGCGCATTAAAGGCCGTCGCGTCATCCTTAAAATATTGCAACACCTGATCCGGCCGCTCGGTCGCGAAAATCTTCTTAGCCTTGCCTTCGTAAATCATGGTCCCCGTTGGTTCGCCAGCCATCTCCGCTCCTCCACCTACTACCGCGCGAACAACTCCAAGATGTCATCCAGCGGCCTGATCGTGCCCAACAACGTCGGATGACCGAATCGCCGGTCATGCCGATACTCTTTCACCTGCTCCAGCGAACGGATCAGAGACTGAAAGTCTTCGAGCTTGTCTGTCTCAAAGTAGGTGATGAAGTCGAAATCGTCGAGACCACTCGAGTGATACAGCTTTCGTTTCACCGTCGCGCGATACGGCAGCGCTGCCTGCGTGTGCTCCTGCATGAGCGCTCCACGGCTCACCTGATCGAGGGCCCACCAATCAGCATCTTTTCTGATCGGGATGACGATCGCATAGGATTTGGTGCCGCCCTCGCCTGGCGCCAGCAATTCCTGTTTCATGTCCTCAGGAAACCCGGGCACGTAGGTCGCCTTCCTGGTCAAACCGTGCAAATAGCTCGTGGCAACCAGATGTCGCCCGAAGCGGGTACCCAGCAGAGAGGCGAGAAATTGCTGCGTATCCGACAAGGCATGCGCATGGACGCGGAACATCAAGTCGGCATGGTCAGAGAGGCCGCGGAGCAGATACGATTCGATCACGATCTTATGCGAGAATTGCTCGATCAATCCCTTGACCTCAGACACGGCGATGACACGCGCTTCGCCAGTGAGATCCCACCAGTCGTGATCCATCTGGAACGCGGCGAAGGTGCCGTAGATACCAGGCTGGGTCAACAAAGCATCCCGATCGGTCGCCTGAACCGGCAAGGCGGTCGCCCCGAACATCAGCGCCACCATTAATACTATTCTCATCATGGGCCTGGGCATCATGAGCGCCTCCTTCGGCGTCGCCTCGCCGGAATCGCACGGGCGCCGAAGACCCGGCGGAATACCTGATCGAGATGCCGCAGATAATACATGGGATCGAAACAGGCGGTGATCTCGGTCGGCTTCAAATGAGTCGTGATGAACGGATCACGCCGAACCAATTCTTGAAATCCAACCCCGCCTTTCCAGGCGGTCATGGCATTGCGTTGCACCGCCTCGTACGATTCTTTGCGCTGCGCCCCCTTGTCGATCAAGGCCAGCAAGAGTCGTTGCGAATACACCAGTCCCCCGGTCAAGTCGAGGTTCCGCTGCATGCGCTCAGGGTACACCACCAGGTTCTTCACCAGGTCCGTGACGCGAGCCAACATGTAATCGACCAGAATAGTGCTATCAGGCATGATCACCCGCTCCACTGAAGAGTGGCTGATATCCCGTTCATGCCACAGCGCCACATTTTCGAGCGCCGCCAGACTATTGCCGCGTACGAGACGTGCCAGACCGCACAGATTCTCCGACGCAATCGGATTGCGCTTGTGCGGCATCGCCGAGGACCCCTTCTGCCCTTCTGAAAAGTACTCCTCCGCCTCCAGCACCTCCGTCCGCTGCAAGTGGCGGATTTCGGTTGCGATCTTCTCAATGGTGGCGGCCAGCAACGCCAGTGCGGAGGCATAGGCCGCATGCCGGTCGCGTTGCACGATCTGGTTCGAAACAGGATCTGAGGCCAGCCCCATCTTGGCGCAGACATACTCTTCGATTTCAGGGCCTTGATGCGCAAACGTTCCCATCGCACCGGACAGTTTACCGACGGCAATGTCTTTTCTCGCCGCTTGCAGCCGCGTCCGGTGCCGGCAGGCCTCTTCGTACCAAATCGCCAACTTGAAGCCGAACGAGACGGGCTCGCCATGGATGCCATGTGACCGGCCCACCATGACCGTATGGCGGTGCTCCAGCGCGCGCTTCTTCAAAACCGCAATCAACTCGTCGAGATCTTCGAGAATCAGGTCCAGCGCTTCGGTCATTTGCACCGCAAGGGACGTGTCCACGATATCGGACGAAGTCAGCCCCATGTGCAGAAACCGATGCTCGGGCCCGACGGAATCCATGAGCGATTCGAGAAAAGCAATCACATCATGCTTCGTGACCTTTTCGATCTCGGCGATGCGCGCCACGTCGATCTTGGCCTTTTTACGGATCTTGGCGCTGGTACCTCGCGGAATCTGACCGGCCCACTCAAATGCGGCACAGGCCTGTAGTTCCACTTCCAACCAAATCTCATATTTATGCCTCAGATCCCAGATGGCGCTCATCCGGGGGCGAGTATATCGATCGATCATCTCTTCCTCGTTATTCGTCGCTCGTGAAGCGTCGTTCGGTCAAGAAGTCCAAAGGGGAAATCCCCGCGAACGACGTTTCACGTTTCACGCGTCACATCACTGTCGGAACCCACCACCGGCAGTTCCGGGAAGGCACGTTTTCGTTCCAATCGCGCATCCTTCCCCAACACCTTGTCGAGAATCCCGTTCACAAACTTCGACGCTTCCTCATCACCGAAACATTTCGCCAGTTCGATCGCTTCATTCAGCGTGACCTTGGCCGGCACCTCAGGGACATGCAGCAACTCAAAACAGCCCAGGCGCAAAATGTTCCGGTCGATGATCGGCATGCGGTCCACTTTCCAATTGGTCGCATACGAGCCGATCAGCGCATCCAACTCCTTCACATGAGTTCGGACGCCGGCCACCAGCCGCTCCGCGAACGTCCGCAATTCCTCGGTAAGCGGATACTGGACCCAAAAGTCGTCCAGCCATGGACCTGGCCGGCCATGAATATCGTATTGAAAGAGAATTTGTACGGCCCGTTCCCGGGCTTGATGTCGAGAGGCCATAGTGCCACGCTGGTCAGCGTTTCGCCCTCACGGCCGAACGCCCGACCCGTCGCGCGGAGACAGCAGCAGGCGGCACGTCCCCGGTCACATCCTTTTTGAGCAACCGCATCACGTTGACCATTTCGATCGCCGTTTTGGCGGCATCGGCCCCGCGGTTCAGTTTCTCCGGGTCCGCTCGCTCGAGCGCCTGCGCCACGGTGTCGGTCGTCAGCACGCCAAAAATCACCGGCACATTCGATTCCATGGAGGCCTGGAGAATGCCCCGAGTGACCTCACGACTGATGTATTCGAAATGGGGCGTATCGCCGCGAATCACGGCACCGAGACAAATGACGGCATCGAACCGACCAGACCGAGCCAGCTGTCGGGCAACCAAGGGAATTTCAAACGCACCCGGTACCCGGACAACCTCCACAGCGTCGTCCGCCACCCCGGCTTTCCTCAAGGCTTTCACACACTCGGTCAACAACCGGCTGGTGACGAACTTATTGAACTTGCTCGCCACGAGGCCGACCGCCAGGCCTGTCGCGTCTTGGGAGCCTTTACGAAGCTTCATGGAATGCAACACCGAGTGAGACGTCTCATGGACTCTGCGTGTGTCGAAGAAAGAGGGGGATCATACCTGGAATCATCCCCAAATGGCTACTCGTTTCAGGCCGCATCAGGTCGTCGGTTTCTAGAGAGAGCGGCGGGGAACGAGACGCAGCGACAGGCTAGACCTTTTTCAGCAGATGACCGAGCTTGGCCTTTTTCGTGCGGAGATATTTTTCATTGGCGGCGCGAGGAGGGATCTCGATCGGCACCCGTTCGACAACCTTCAGGCCATAGCCTTCAATGCCGACGATTTTGCGTGGATTGTTCGTAATCAGGCGAATTCGATGCAGCCCGAGTTGCACCAGAATCTGCGCGCCGACACCATAGTCGCGCAAGTCGGCCTTGAAGCCAAGCTGGAGATTCGCCTCCACCGTATCGCTTCCTGAATCCTGCAATCCGTAGGCTCGGATTTTGTTCAAGAGACCGATTCCACGCCCTTCCTGGTTGAGATAGAGCAACACTCCACGGCCGTCTTTTTCGATGATCTCCATCGCCCGATGGAGCTGCTCGCGGCAATCGCAACGCAGCGACCCCAATACGTCCGCAGTCAGGCAGCCGGAATGGACCCGCACGAGCATGGGGGTGTCCGGATCCACCTTGCCCTTCACCAGGGCGATATGGGTCGCGCCGTCGATGTCATTCTCGAACGCGATCGCTTCAAAGTCGCCGAACGTCGTCGGCAGGAAGGCGCTGGCCGCCCGCCGCACGAAGGTCTCGCGATGCATCCGGTACTCGATCAAGGCCTTGATGGTGACCATCTTCAACTTGTGACACTTGGCAAACTTGGCCAACTCCGGCACGCGGGCCATCGTGCCATCCTCATTCATGATCTCGCAGATGACGCCCGCGGGATACAGCCCCGCCAACCGAGCCAGATCGACCGACCCCTCGGTCTGCCCCGCCCGCCTGAGCACCCCACCCACTTGCGCCTTGAGGGGGAAGATATGCCCGGGCCGCGCTAAGTCCGCCGGTGTGCAGCGAGGGTCGATTGCGACATGGATCGTCGTGGCGCGGTCAGCCGCTGAAATGCCGGTGGTAATTCCCTTACGGGCATCGATGGAGACCGTGAACGCCGTCCCAAACGTGGCCGTATTCTCCACCGCTTGTGGGGCCAGCTGCAGCTCTTCCACCCGTTCCGGCGTCAGCGCCAGGCAAATCAGGCCGCGGGCATGTTTAGCCATGAAGTTGACGGCCTGCGGCGTGACCTTCCCGGCCGCCATCACGAGATCGCCTTCGTTCTCCCGATCCTCATCATCGACGAGGATGATGAACTTCCCTTTTTTGATATCCTTGATTGCGTCTTCGATCGAATCGAACGGTGTCGCCATATTCCCCCGAATCTCTACGGACCGGCCTGCATTGGGTGGCCCAGCTAACTCTTTTCAAACCGCCCCTGTCAACGGGAAAAACCGCCGACGGTAGGTGTCGGGGCGCCCCCCGGTGGGCCCCACCTCAGGACAGGGCTCACCGTCATCGCCGCAATCACGCTGGCCGCGGCCAGGCACACAAAACCGAACACAAACGTCCCCGTACCCTCCCGCAAGAGGCCGAATCCGATCGGCACCAGAAACCCGCCAATCCCTCCGGCCGCACCCACCAGCCCCGACGCCAAACCGATCTCCCGTGGAAACCACTCCGACACGATCTGAAAAATCACGCCATTCCCGAACCCCATCACCGCAATCGTCACCACCAAGACCGCCAGCGCCCAGGGCAGCGCGGGCAGTGATCCGGCAAGAGCCGTGATCAGCGCCAGCAACACGAAGACGCCGGCCAATACCGGCACCCCGCCCCATCGATCCGCCACCGCCCCTCCGACCGGGCGGATCAGGCTCCCCACCAATCCACAGAGCGCGGCCATGCTACCGGCGAGAATCGGGTCACTGCCATAGTGATCATGCAAGAGCACGGGCAGAAAACTAGTCAGCCCGACGAACCCGCCGAAGGTAATCGCATAAACCAGGCACAACCACGCCACCGATCGCACATGCATCATCCCCCAGGCCTCGTGCCACCAGCCTCCCCCTGCGGCAGAGCCTTCCCGCGGGACTTCCTGGACCACGAACGCAAACAGACCAAAGACCATCGCAACGGGGAAGGCCAGAATTCCGCAGGCCCCGTGCCATCCCAACATTGGCTCCCACCGCGGAGCCAGCAACAGGATCAGCACGGTCCCGATATTCCCGGATGCCACCAACCCAAGAACCAGACCTTGATGGGCCGGCGGATAGGCCCGACCGGCGACCGGCATGGCGACGGCGAAACTAGCCCCGCCGGCCCCCAAAAGCAGCGCAATGCCGAGCAGTTCCACAAAACTCGTCCCGCCGAGCGCAGCCCAGAGTATCGCGACCAGCTCAAGCCCCAGCACCAGCAATCCGGTTCGCTTGGCGCCAAACCAATCGCAAGCCCAGCCCGCAACCACGCGCAGGATGGCCCCGCTCAGGAGCGGCAATGCGACGAGCACGCCCTGCTGCCCCGCGGTCAGATGCAACGCATCCCCAATCGCCACGGCCAGGGCGCCGAGCAACAACCACACCATGAAACTCACGGTCAGATGCAACCAGGCGCCGACCAACGTCGGCCAATGCCCGCTACGAAGGGCTGCCTTGACGGAATTCAGACTCATGGCGACACATTCTCCGGCACCGCCGGCCTCAACCGGAACCTGTCGACGCACTCACAACGTTCACGCACTATACGAGGCGTTCTTTCGGAGACGCAAGGGACGCAGGGGGTCTCGCCACGTCTCCTTGTTGCCTGACACCCGACATCTGGTATAGTCAGCCCTGAACCGCGCAAATCGACACGCTATGGCACAGCCGAAACACAAGAAAGATTCCGACATCGAGGCACAACTGGACGACGACGCGCTCGAACCCGAAGTCCTGGAGCCGACGGACGAGGAGGTCACGGAAGAGCATGACGCGGCCGACCGGCACCCGTCGAAGGAGACGTCGTCCGCGCCATTGAGCACGTCCCTGGTCCCCGTCACCACCCTGCAGCAGTACCTGACGGAAATTCGCCGCTACCCCTATCTCAGCAAGGAAGAAGAGTTACGCCTCTTCGAGGAATATCAGCGGTATGGAAGCCGTGATGCAGCGATGAAGCTCATCCTGGCCAATCTGCGCGTGTCCGTCTCCATCGCCTCCGAATACCTGCACACCGGCGCCGACCATATGGACCTGATCCAAGAAGGGAACGTCGGCCTGCTGCAGGCGATTAAGAAATTTGATCCGACGAAAAACGTGCGCTTTTACGCCTATGCGGCCTGGTGGTCGAGGGCCTACATCCTCCGCTATCTGCTGAATACCTATCGGCTGATCAAAGTCGGCACGACGCAGGACCAACGCAAACTCTTTTACAACCTGAAAAAGGAGAAGGCGAAACTCGAACGGGAAGGATTCGTTCCGGACAGCAAACTGCTGGCTGATCGCCTCAACGTCCGCGAACGCGATGTCATCGAGATGGATCAGCGCCTCGGCAGTTGGGAGTTGTCCCTCGACCAACCCATCGGCCAGGAGCACGACGGCACACTGATGGACATCCTGCCCGCGCACGAGCAACCGGCGGACGAACGCCTGGCCGATACCCAACTGAAGGCGCTCTTCCGGCGCAAACTAGCAGAATTCACCAAGACCCTCGACGAACGGGAAGAAGACATCCTTCGCAATCGCATCCTGTCCGAAACTCCGCTCACGCTGGAGGATATGGGCGCCAAATATGGCATCACGAAGGAACGGACCAGACAGCTGGAGGCCCGGATCATCAAACGGCTTCGTGAGTTCATTAAGAAGGACGTGAAAGACTTTGACCGTTTGCGGATGTAATCCGGAGCGGCAGGGCCGCCTCGCCCTCACCGGGCTCCTGCTCGCCACACTGTTCACCCTCACCAGCGTCCGTCCCGCCCATGCCACCTCCCCGATCACGCTGGAAAATGACCGGCCCGGCCAATCCGACTGGGTTCTGACCGATCCCGCCGAGCATGAAGTCGAGGGCTACGCCTCAGCCACCAGCATCAATCGTGGCGAGCCGCTACGCTTCTACATTCATAGTACTGACCCCACAGTCAGAGTCGCGATCTACCGTATGGGCTGGTACGGAGGCAGCGGCGCAAGGTTGATGCGCGGCGGCATCACGATCCCGGGAGTCCGGCAACCCATGCCCACGGCCGACCCGGTCACCGGCCTCATCGAGTGCGACTGGCAGGTCTCCTATACACTCAGCACGAGCACAGACGAGCCACAGGACTGGCTCAGCGGAATCTATCTCGCCAAACTGACGGGCGCGGCGAGCGGAAAACAAAGCTACATCATCTTCGTCATCAGGGAAGACGACCGGCCTGCCGATATCCTATTTCAATCCAGCGTCACCACCTTTCAGGCCTACAACAGCTGGGGCGGCAAATCGACCTATCCGTCGAACAGTCTCGAAGAGCGCTGGGCGCGGAAAGTCTCGTTCAACCGTCCCTATGCTCGAAGCCAACATCCTCAGGGCGGCAGTGGCGTGGGTGCGGGAGAGTTCCTCACCGCCATGTCCATCCATCCAACCCGAGCCCTCTCGACTGCCGGTTGGGAATACAACATGGTGCGCTGGTTAGAACGCCAGGGATATGATGTGACCTATAGCACCGATCTCGACACACACAGCCGGGCGGATTTCTGGAAGGGCCACCGGGCGTGGCTCTCAGTCGGCCACGATGAATACTGGTCACAGGACATGCGGCGCCATGTGGAGAAAGCGCGCGACCAGGGGCTCGGCCTTGGATTTTTCTCCGCAAATACCTGCTATTGGCAGATCAGGCTGGAGCCCAGCCCGCTTACGGGCGAGCCGAACCGGACCATGGTCAGTTATAAGGAAGTGGCCCTGCAGGAAGATCCCCTGGCCCTGGACGGCGATCCATCGAACGACCATCTGATCACAGTGCAGTGGCGGGAGCCGCTCGTCAATCGTCCCGAACATCATCTGCTGGGCGTCATGTTTGCAACCGTCCCGATTGATGGAGACATTCTCATCACGGATCCCGAGCATCCGCTGTTCGACGGTGTGGATCTGCCGCCCGACCATCGCCTTCTCGGCCTCCTGGGGTACGAAATAGATCGAGCGTTTCCCGGCGGACCAGCCGGGTTGACCATCCTGGCGCATTCTCCATTTGAGAGGGATGGCCACGTCGTCCATAGCGATATGACCCTCTATCGGGCTGCCGATGGGGCTCCGGTGTTTGCTGCGGGGACGATCCAGTGGAGTTGGGGGCTCGATGACTATAATGCCCCCTCCCTACGAACCGCCCGATCCAGTGTCGCAGCACAGCAACTGACCGTCAATGTGTTGAAACTGCTCACACACAAGGCCGTTCCGGCACTTCCATAACCGGCCCTCCCCCATGCGCTCGCACCGTCGCAAACCATCCTCTGCAGGAGTCTGGCACCGGAAACTTTCCGCCCCCAACGCCACACACCTCAACCGACCTAGAAGAATCAACGACTTACGCTACACTTTCCCATTGCTTCTGCGAGAAGAATAATTTTATAGTCCATCACTTGACTTGCCTCTTCCTGGCGCTATCTATGTGTCGAGTTTTCTGCAGGTAGCCCTTGCAGTAACACGTCAGAGCTGAATTTCCAGCTTTCACACAACTGTACATCAGGGCCGAGACGCTCACTAATCTAAGAGGAGGATTGGGTATGGCTACGGAATCGAAGGAGAAGAAGTCGACGGCTGCGAAGAATTTCCAGCCCCTGGGTGATCGTCTGTTCGTCACCTATACCGAGGAAATGGAACGCACGGCCGGCGGAATTTATGTGCCGGATTCTGCGAAGGAAAAGCCGCAACGAGGCATCGTGCAGGCGATCGGCAAGAAGGTCGAGAACATCAAGGTCGGCGATCAGGTGTTGTTCGACAAGTATTCCGGCAGCAAGCTGCGGATCGAAGACGAAGAGTGCCTCATCCTCAAGGAAGAAGATATCCTGGGCATCTTCACCCACTAATCCTACTCACCCGACTAACGATTATCTGACGACGAACGGAGGAGACTTATGGCAAAGCAATTGTTGTATAGCGAAGCGGCGCGGGCAGCCATCCTGAGAGGGGTGAACCAGCTCGCCGATGCCGTGAAGGCGACGCTCGGGCCCAAGGGCCGGAACGCGATTTTGGATAAGAAGTTCGGCGCCCCGACGATCACCAAGGACGGCGTGACCGTGGCGAAGGAAGTCGAACTGAAGAACCCGTACGAGAATATGGGCGCCCAGCTGGTTCGTGAAGTCGCGAGCAAGACGAGCGACACGGCCGGTGACGGCACCACCACCGCCACGGTGCTGGCCCAGGCGATCTACCGGGAAGGCGTCAAGAACATCACGGCCGGTGCCAATCCGATGGAAATCCAGCGCGGCATCAATAAGGCCGTGGAAGTCGTGATCGGCGAGCTCAAGAAGCTCAGCAAGCCCTGCCAGAACAAGACCGAGATTTCCCAGGTCGGCACCATCTCCGCCAACAACGACAAGACCATCGGCGACCTCATCGCGGAAGCGATGGAGAAGGTCGGCAAGGATGGCGTGATCACGGTCGAAGAAGCCAAGTCGATGACCACTTCACTGGACGTCGTCGAGGGCATGCAGTTCGATCGCGGTTACATCTCCCCCTACTTCGTGACCAACGCCGAGCGGATGGAAGCCGTCATGGACGAGCCGCTCATCCTCATCAATGAAAAGAAAGTCAGCAGCATGAAGGACCTCCTCCCGGTCCTCGAGCAGGTTGCCAAGCTGGGCAAGCCGCTGATCATCATTGCGGAAGAAGTCGAAGGCGAAGCGCTGGCGACCTTGGTGGTCAACAAGCTGCGCGGCACCCTCAACGTGTCGGCGGTGAAGGCCCCGGGCTTCGGCGATCGCCGCAAGGCCATGTTGGAAGACATCGCGATCCTCACCGGCGGCCAGGTCATCTCCGAGGACCTCGGCTTGAAGCTCGAGAACGTCAAGTTGACGGATCTCGGCCGCGCCAAGCGCGCGGTCATCGAGAAGGAGACGACGACGATCATCGACGGATCCGGGGAGAAGGCCGCGATCCAGGGCCGCATCGCCCAGATCAAGGGCCAGATCGAGGAGACCACCTCGGACTATGACAGGGAGAAGCTGCAGGAGCGTCTCGCCAAGCTCGCCGGCGGCGTTGCGGTGATCCGCGTCGGCGGCGCCACCGAGACCGAGGTCAAGGAAAAGAAGGACCGCATCGACGACGCCCTCAACGCCACGCGCGCCGCGGTCGAGGAAGGCATCGTGGCGGGCGGCGGCGTTGCGCTCTTGCGCGCCAGGACGGCGCTGGCGGGGCTGGCAGGCGGCAA